>JAUVSX010000079.1 GCA_030596915.1 Chloroflexota bacterium
CGCACGGTAGGACCGCGGTCCAGAAAACAGGGGCTTGGCCGACACTCGACACGAGCCCAGTGTGACGTGAACTGCCGCACCCAGTTGGGAGACCGGCTTCGCCTACGGGCCACTGGAGCTCCCCTGCGCGTCCCCTACCACGCTGGCCTCGCGGTGTCTGATTTCCTCTCGCTCCATCTCGGCCAAGGTCCGGGCCACAGCCTCAATGGCCACTCTCTGCTTGCGGTAGAGGTCGGCTTCGCTCATCGCCAGCCGCCGCGCCACTTCACGTACCTTGCGACCCTGCAGGAACTTGAGCTCGAGGATGTTGTAGAGCACCCACTCGGGAGTCGTCATCTGACGCTGCCCGTGAGGGCGAAGCTGCTCGATCGCTTGCCTGAGCACGGCCCGTAGTCCCTGCATCTCGTGCACCCCGTTCTCTTGGGCGGCGCGCTCGACCACGCTGAGTCCCAGGAGGGGGCTCGTCGTCAGCTTCGGCCCTCCCCAGTAGTGGCGAAGCGCCTCCCGAACCCACTCCCCGAACTCGTCGTCTTCCACTTCGCTTGGTCCGGTCAGCGCCTCTTGGCCTACGTAGCGCACCACGCCCCGCCGGCGCTGGATGTCCTCAATCTCGGGAATGAGTCTCTCCAGGGCGCCAAAGATGCCCTGTTGCAGCCGGCGATCGTCAAGTGCTGTGACCACCTGAGCGAGCAGGATGTCCATTCCCGCTCGCTCGTCCGCGGTCAGATCGGGCTCGCTCGCGCGAGCCGCCATGCCGACCAGCCCCAGCAGTCCCCCCTCCTCTCCTTGATCGTGCAGCGGTACCAGCCAGTAGCCATCCCACACATACAGGTCGCCGTGCCGGCGGAAGGCGCGCCCGTCAGGCGATGAATCTAGGGGCGCCTTCCAGGCTTGCGGAGGCAGGGATGGCGGCGTGCCTGGCTCCAGTGTGCCACACACGACCTCCAAGTGAGGCGTGCCGCCGTCGAACACTGCCACAAAGGCTGATCTCACCCGCAGCAGGTCGCACAGGGCAGTCAGCACGTTCTCGAGGAACTGCCTCAGATCAGTTGTCGTCAGCAGCCTGTTGCTCAAGTCCTGAATCCATTCGATTTCAGGTTGATCCTGACGATAGAGAGCGCGGTCAATCAGGGGCTTGGCGATCTCGATACCCAGTTGGATCAGGAGGATGACGACGACCACGCCAAACAGCATTACCCTGCGGGCAGGCAAGCCGAGCCAGCCTTCGGCTTGCGAGGCCCCGATAATCACCACGACGACAAGCGTGGCTAGCATCGGGCCCCGCAGCAGGAAGCGAACCAACCGGTGCTTGACAACGCGATCAGGGGTAAGGGCTCCGAAGAAGGCCACGCTATATGCCATCATGATGAGCATGAACCCCACAGCGATGTTCCCGAGTACCAGCAGAAGCCAGAGCGCAGTGCTGGGTACTGAGGGAGGCCAACCCGTCAAAAGCAGATACGGGAAGACACCGGCAGCCGGCGCCGCGAAAGCGAACGCCAGATAGGTCATCCGACGACGAGAGGTGGAGGTGAGGCACCGCCGGCGCGCCCTCAGGACGTTGGAGGTGCCCCAGCCAACCGCAGCCAGGAAGTAGGCAACGTACACCCAGAAGAGCGGCCCGGGATGCATATGTGGGGCGCGAGGCACCAAAGCCCCGCCACGGACCACGTGATCGGTGAAGATGGCGCCCAACAGCAGGAGTGCGCTAGATGCATAACTGATCCAGACGAGTCTATCGCGCGTCTTGTTTCGATCACCAGTCGTGGCCAGAAGCTCGTTTGAGAAGCCCAGATAGGCGGCCGGAATGAACGCGATGCCCAGCCACTGGAACCGCAGCCAGGGAATGGCCGCTTCAAGCTCCTCGACGCCGAACAGCGCAAGATCGACGAAATAGGTGATCAGCACGCAGGCCAGGAGCACCGCGAAGGAGCGTGTTACACTGTTTCTTGAGCTGTAGACAAGGATGTATAGCAGGAACCCGCAGGAGACAATGACGATTCCTGAGGCGAGGATGACATTGATGAGTTCCAGGAATTCCTGCCAAGGGAGAGACGAGAGAAATCCGATCACCTGAGTTACTGTAGTCCAATCCCATTCTGCGGCCTGTCACGACCGCACAAGTGCCAAGTTAGCGAACCGCCGCTGACGACCGCGATGTTCTGGGGCTACGCTCGATCGTTGCCGGAGTCGCAGGGCTGCACCGCCTCCCAGGCTGCTGACAGACACGAACCACAGAACCGTTCCCGGGGTGCCCCACCGCCCTCAAGCAGCCCCCGTCCGGGGTCACGCACACGGTCCCAGGCCAGGGACGATGCCCTGATCACGTGGTCGATTCTACCATCAGGCTACGGGCGCGGCAAACGAGCTCGCAGATCGGGAGCCACCCCCAACCAGCTCGTGACTTCCCGCTCAATCTCGTCCGCGCCTGCGGCGGAGAGATCGAACCACCGAATGGCTGGGTCGTCCGCGCGGAACCAGTTGTACTGGCGGCGGATGAAGCGGCGTGTCGACCGCTTGATATCCAGGGTGACTTCGTCGAGCGAAGCGCGGCCCTCAAAGTTGGCTCGGAACTGCACGTACCCCAGCCCCGACATTGCGGGGAGATCAAGTCCGTACCCTCTCTCCACCAGCTCTCGGACCTCTTGCTCCAGTCCAGTGGCCATCATCGTGTCGACGCGCTGGTCGACACGGGTGTACAGGTCGACCCTGGGCATGGTCAGGCCAATCTGGAGGACTCGATAGGGGGGTGTTTGCTTGCCCCGTTGCTCGGAGATGGGCCGACCAGTGGTCTCGCAGACCTCCAGTGCCCGCACGACGCGGCGGACGTTGCGCGGATCGATGGACGCTGCGGCTACCGGATCCAAGGCGGCCAGGCGTGCGTGAAGAGCGTAAGCCCCGTCCCGCTCGGCCGCGGCTTCGAGTTGGCGCCTGAGGGCGGAATCAGGTGGTACGCGAGGTATGCGCCACCCCTCGACAATGGATCTCACGTACTGGCCCGTGCCGCCCACGAGCAGCGGCAACCGATGCCGGCGATGGATGTCTGTGATCGCGGCGCTTGCCCGGTCGTGGAACTGCGCCAGGCCGACCGTCTCATCGGGGTCGGCGATGTCGATAAGGTGATGCGCAATCCGCGATCGCTCCTCGGAGCTGGGCTTGGCCGTGCCAATATCCATTCCCCGGTAGAACAGCCGAGAATCGGCCGAGACGATCTCGCCGTCGAAGGCCTCGGCTAACCGCAGTGAGAGCGCCGTCTTTCCCACTGCCGTGGGCCCCACGATGACCAGTAGGGGCTGGCGCACCGGGGCTCGCGCACCAGACTCCGGCGCCTGTTCAGGCGGGCTCAGCTCACGCCCCTCAGATGAAGCACTCATAGACATCAATGCGCAGCAGCCGTCCCGCCCGGTCCATCTCGACCGCCACGAACCCCACCTGCCAGTCCGGGTCCTCCTCTGCGTGCGCAACCAGATACTCCAGGGCCACCTCAGTCATTCGTTCCTGCTTGGCCGGCGTCACCGATTCCTCGGGCGCGCCGAAGTTCCTGCCACGCCTCGTGCGCACCTCGAAGAACACCCAGGCGTCGTCTCGACGTGCGACGATATCCACCTCGCCGGCCCGGCAGCGCCAATTGCGGTCGACGATTTCATAGCCGGACCGCTCCAGCTCGGCCGTGGCGAGATCCTCACCCCGCTTGCCCAGGTTCATTCGTGCGCGACTCATCATTGGCCGCCTATCATTCTCCGCACGGTCTGGCCATCGCCTCCGCACCACCGCCTCACGGCGGGTCCGGAGCAACGGCGGGTGCGTCCTGGCCGCCCGGCGCAGGGCGAGCGATGGTCACGTAGTGTGGGCACAGGTCCTGCAGGACACATCGCACGCACTCAGGCTTGCGGGCGTGGCAGACTCCTCGGCCGTGCTCAATGACGTTGATGTGGAAAGAGAAGTAGATCTCGGCCGGCAGCATCCCCTCCAGCAGCACGTGCGCCTTCTCTCGACTGGCCTTGGCGGGGATCAGCCCAAGTCTACGGGTCACTCGGTGGATGTGAGTATCGACGGGGAACGCCGGCCTCCCCAGAGCGAAGAGAAGCACGATAGCTGCCGTCTTGGGCCCGACCCCTGGAACGTCGGTCAGCCACTGGCGAGCGTCTTCGAGCGGCAAGTCGCGAAGGAAGTCGAGCGAGATGTCTCCGTCGTCGACCGTGGTACGACAGAGTGCCCCCTGGATGCGAGGCGCCTTCGTCGGGGCCAGCCCGGCAGGACGTATGGCTTCCACTACTTCCTTAACCGGCGCATCGCGCACCAGCTCCCAGCGCGGGAAGCGCTCCCGCAGGCGCGCGAACGCTCGATCGCGATTCACATCATTGGTGTTCTGAGACAGAATGGTAGAAACGAGCGCGTCGATAGGATCAACCGGGCGCCAGCGGCGCTCGCCATACTCGGTCAACAGCAGTTCATGGATGCGCAGCGCGCGCTCGGACGGTGCGCCTACGGGATCAACTCGCATAGGTTCGGGCCAGATACAGGCGTGTGCGTGTCCATTATAGCACGCGGACCGGGTTGGAAGAAGCCTTCATACGTGCTATACTGCTCGCGCGAGCGGACGTTGTGGTGGAAGTGCACCGTGGCCCGAACGACAGGTTGGAGTATGCGCAGCATTCTCGTGATTGGCGCGCGCGGCCAGATCGGCTCTGAGCTCACCCTCGCACTCCGCGAACGACACGGGGATGCGGCCGTCCTTGCCGCAGACCTCAAAGGAGAGCACGACCTCAGTCTCCGGGACTCGGGGGCCTGCATGTTCGTCGATGTCACCCAACCCGAGACCATCGCCAAGATAGTTGAACGCTACGACGTGGGGACGATCTACCATATGGCGGCCATCCTCTCCGCCGTCGGCGAGGCCAATCCCCAACTGGCCTGGCACGTGAACGTCAGCGGTCTGTACAACGTGCTGGAGGTAGCCCGCCACCACAGACTCGACCGGTTGTTCTGGCCCAGCTCGATGGCCGTGTTCGGTCCAGGGGCTCCCCGCGAACAGACGCCGCAGGAGACGATACTACAGCCATCGACAATGTACGGGATCACCAAGGTGACGGGTGAGCTGATGTGCAACTACTACTTCCGTCACTACGGCCTCGACGTCCGCGGCGTGCGATATCCCGGCATAATCAGCAGCGAGACTCTGCCCGGCGGCGGAACGACCGACTACGCCGTGGAGATCTTCTATGAGGCCGTGCGCCGGAGACAGTACACGTGCTTTGTGAGAGCCGACACCGTGCTCCCAATGATGTACATGCCCGATTGCATCCGGGCGACACTTCTGTGGATGGACGCCAGCCTGGACGAGCTGAGACACCACGCCGACTACAACCTTACAGCGTTGAGCTTCTCCGTCGAGGAACTGGCGGAGGAGATCAAGAAGTATGTGCCAGATTTCGAGTGTGCCTATGAGCCTGACTTTCGACAGGACATCGCCAGCACGTGGCCTCGCACGATAGATGATAGCGCAGCGCGCGCCGAGTGGGGATGGGAGCCCCACTATGACCTCGCTGCGATGACCAAGGAGATGCTCACTAGACTGACGACGAAGCATAGGGAGGGCAAGCTGGTGCCTGAGGCCCAGACGGCCGAGCCAGGCTTTGAAAGGCTTGCACGGGCGCAGGACCCGACGGCCGCTCGGGGAAACGCCCCAGGTGCTGCCCCGCCAGAGCCCCGCCGTCGCGATCCGTCCGCTGAGAAGGGAGCGAACTGATGACAGACAGATTCGACTTCATCCGCGAGGAGGTAGCCGCGCTCAAACGGGCCGGCTTATACATCAACCTGCGCACCATCGATTCGCCGCCCGGTCCCTGGATGGACGTGGACGGGAAGCGGGTGCTCAATCTGTGTACTAACAACTACCTGGGCCTGGCCACCGACACGCGCTTGATCCAGGCAGCTCACGACGCATTGGATCGCTTCGGGGCGGGGCCCACCGCAGTGCGCTCCATCGCGGGCACGCTGACAATCCACACGGACCTCGAACACAGAGTGGCCGAGTTCAAGGGAGTCGAGGACGCGCTGTACGTCCAGTCGGGCTTCTGTGCCAACCAGGCCGCGATCGCGCCACTCGTGGGCAAAGAGGACGTCATCTTCTCGGACCGGCTCAAGCACGCATCTATCATTGATGGGTGCCGACTGAGCCGGGCCAAGATCATCGTCTTCGAGCATCGCGACCCCGTCGACCTTGAGGCCAAGGTGAAAGAGCACCTCCCGAACTACCGGCGTGGAATGGTGATCACCGACGGTGTGTTCTCGATGGATGGTGACGTGGCGCCACTCGACGGGATCTGCGAAGTGGCGGAGCGGCACGGGCTGATCTCGATGGTGGACGACGCACACGGAGAGGGCGTGCTCGGTCACGGCGGGCGCGGTATCGTGGACCACTTCGGCCTGCACGGAAGGATCGATCTAGAGATCGGTACATTCTCAAAGGCATTCGGCGTTGTAGGAGGCGTGATCGCCGGCAAGAAGGTCGTGGTTGACTACCTCCGCCAGAGGGCACGGCCCTTCCTCTTCTCCAACGCCGTCACAGCCGCGGACGCCGCGGCGTGCCTGGCGGCCGTCGACGTTCTCTCCGACTCGACTGAGCTTGTCGACCGCCTCTGGCAAAACACGCACACCTTCAAGGCCGAGATGGAGCGCCTGGGCTTCAATATTGGGTGCAGCACGACGCCCATCACACCGGTTATGCTCGGCGAGGCACAGTTGGCCCAACAGTTCAGCCGCCGCCTCTTCGAAAGTGGCGTATTCGCGATGGCTATCGGCTTCCCGACCGTGCCCCGGGGCCTCGCGCGCATCCGCGTGATGGTGTCCGCGATGCTTGGCAAGTCCGACCTGGACTACGGGCTCGCCAAGTTTGCAGAGGTTGGCAGAGAACTGGGCGTGGTCTAGAGCGGCCGGCGCAGCCCCTGCGCATACGCGCACCGGGTGCGTTCGCAGACAGTGTGAGGCCTCTACCGCCCCTTAGCCTCCGCTCGACGCTGACCGGAGAAGGCGCCAGCATCCGGACGGGATCTGCGGCGCGATAGATAGGGCGACTTCCTAAGCAGCCAGGCGCGCACGATTGGGCGAAGCGCCCGGACCAGGTGTCGGCGGTAGCCCAGTAGAGCCGTCATATCGTCGATGTAGTCCGACAGGTCGTGCCGCTGGTAGCCCAGCAGGGCTTGACTCTCCCTGGTATCGAGCCAGTCGGTGCAGAAAGGCACTGAGCCGAAGGCCTCGTCGGGCAGGACCCCCACGCCCGTTGCTTCGAGTATCCGCCCGACGATCTCGCGGTACTCGTATTGGCAGCCTGGCCCCCCGCCGATCAGAAGGACCTTGCCCCACACGTCCGGGCTGGACACGGCGTTCGCGATCGCGAGCCCGACATCGCGGGTGTGCACGAACTCCATACGATTGTCGAGGGGAACGTCAAACATCCCCGGGTCGAGCTGTATGGCGAGCGGCAGTGTGGCGGCCAGCCTGAAGATTGTCCAGTCCAATCCCGAGCACTTCACCATCTCCTCGCACGCCACCTTATGGTGTGTGTAGTGCTCCATCGGACAGACGGGATCCTCCACAGTCCTGGGCGGCGCCTGATCCTGCGTCCTGCCGTACACGTGGCAGGATGAGGTGAAAACAAGCTTGGGCTGCGTGGGCTGATCCCGCATCGCATCGATCAAGTTCTGGGTACCACCCACGTTGATCTCTCGCGCCCAGTCGGGCCGATCCTCAGATTCGACACCCGTGGCCGACATCTTCGGGATGATGAACGCCAGATGCACAACCACGTGCTGTCCCCGAACTGCGGCTGCCACATCATCCGGGCTTCTCATATCCCCCCAGGCAATTTCGACTCGTCCACGAAGCTTCCGCGCGAGCCTGCGGTTACCGCGGGTTGGCAAATCGAAGCAGCGTACCGTGTGGCCTCGCTTGAGGAGTTGTTCGACCGCACTCGTTCCGACATTTCCAAACGCCCCTGTCACCAGTACCTTCATTAGAAAATCGTCTCCTTCGCGTGTTGTGTTGGGTCGAGTTGCCGACCCACGACCCGACCACATCGGCAGGGCAATCCTCGTGACGTGCTCGAAGCTGACCCTTTCACTGAATACATACCGACCGGTCGGTATGATTATAGCACGGTCCGTCGTTGGGGCAAGCGAGGGACGCGTAGAAGGGCTCTGCATCGCTCGCGTTCTTGCGACGTCCCACAAATCGTGGCCAACCCCTCTGAGGAAGCTCCCACGTTCATGGCGCAGGCACGCCGTGGAGCTCCGGCACATATGGCGCCTGCGCCAGGCGATACCGGCACAGATAGGGCTTCCCTGGAACCCGGCGGAGCCGCAGCGGGCAGCTCGCGAAGATGGATAGTGGGAAAGTGAGACCTGGGTTTCGCGACTGTCTCTGCGGTTGCCGCGGCTGCCCAGCCAGTGATGGTATGCGGTGGAGACCCGATGCGGTCCAGAGCTCGGGCCTATCATGGCATGCCGGAGCCCATGGTTGCGGCCGGCCACCGGCACATATGGCGGCTTGCCTCTGCCCTACCACCACTGATGGGACTTATGTGGTCGGCGACGGCCCGGGCAAGACACTCGCGGAAGCCTGGCCAGCGGCCTGCATCGCTCCCGCAGCGCAGCCGCCCGCTGGACGCGAGGCCCCCTGAACGACGGAAGCGCGAAGCAGAGTCCTTCGGAAGCCAACTGCCCGCGGCCATTGCGCTCCGCACGGTCCCGATGTATACTGATCTGACCTGCCCACTTCGGCCCTACTCAGGAGGGGAGCATGCGCAAAGCACTCACCGTATCCACGTTAGTTCTACTGGCCCTCTTCGTTGCCACACCCGTGATGGCCCAGGGGGGCATCATTCACGTGGTTGCGCGCGGCGACAATCTGACCCGGATTGCCGCTCGATACGGGACGACGCCCCGGGCCGTAGCATCCACAAACAGGTTGACGAACCTCAACCACGTTTGGGTAGGGCAGCGGCTGACGATCCCGACGGGCGGAAGCTCGTCAGGGACGCCTGCATCTGGCGTGCACATCGTGCGGCGTGGTGACAACCTCGCCCGCATCGCCGCGCGCTACGGCACTACCGTGCGGGCGCTTGCCGCCGCGAACGGCATCAGGAACGTCAACCACGTTTGGGTGGGGCAGCGCCTCAAGATCGTGGGTGGTTCTTCGGCGCCCTCATCAGGAGGCGCGGTTGCCTCCGGCGCCACGTACCGGGTGCGGCGCGGGGACACCCTGTCTGCCATCGCGGCGCGGAACGGCGTGTCGATGTGGACGCTGGCGCAGCACAACGGCATCACCAATCCATCGCGCATCTTCGTCGGACAGACGATACGTATCCCTGGCAGGTCGGCAGCACAGCCGTCTCAGCCGTCCGTCCCGTCGGGAGGCACGAGTGGGCGCTGGATCGACATCAACCTGAGCGCGCAGCGCATTACGGCCTACCAGGGCAATACTGCAATGCGAAGCACGATCGTGTCGACCGGGTTGCCGCGCACGCCGACGCCCACGGGGCGCTACAGGATTCTGCGCAAGTACCCATCCGTGGCCATGTCAGGCCCGGGTTACTATCTGCCAGGCGTTCCCTATTCGATGTTCTTCTACGCTGGCTACGCAATCCACGGCACGTACTGGCACTCCAACTTCGGCACGCCGATGAGCCACGGATGCGTTAACCTGCCGAC
>JAUVSX010000107.1 GCA_030596915.1 Chloroflexota bacterium
CCCGGCCGCTGACAGTGACTCGAGAACCCGTTGCCGTCCGAGTTGTCGCTGCCGAGTCTGCCGGCCCGCTGGCCGAGGAGCTGGCCGCCGCGTACGAGATGGCACATCCTTGGGTGACGGTCGAGGTGGTTGTGGTCAACTCTTCCGAGGCAGAGGTCGTGCTCCGCGAGGGCGCGGCAGACCTTGCCTTCTTGTCGTGGCGCCAGGCCGATCCCGGGGGTCCGGTTCTCTGGTCGACGCCGTTTCGGCGCGACGCAATCGCCGTCGTCCTCCACCCATCCACGCGGCTCCCAGGATCAAGTCTGGGCCTTCTTCAGGAGGTGTTCCGCGGGCGGGTCCAGGAGTGGGAGGAGACCGTTCTGATCGTAGTCAGTCGGGAGGAGGGCTCCGGCACGCGGGCAGCCTTCGAGTCTGGTGTGATGGGCTACCACCCCATCACGCTCAACGCCGTGGTGATGCCATCCAGCCGAGCTGTGGTGGACACCGTGAGCGGCACCCCCGGCGCGATCGGGTACGTGTCGACGTTGCGGCTGTTGCCCGAGGACCTGGAGAAGGTGGTGGTTCTCCGGGTGGAGGGCGTTCTGCCAGCGCCCGAGAGCATTGCCGACGGAAGCTACTCCCTTGCTCGCCAACTGTACGTGGCGGGGCTGTCTGAGCCGGAGGGTGCCGTCCGTGACCTTGCTCAATGGCTTCTGGGACCCGAGGGCCAGGCAGTCACGGCTCGGTTCGAGAGTGCGACCAGTGGCCGCAGGTGATCTCAACGGGGACCGGCAACGCAAGCGCGGATTGCCATAAGGGTAGTTGCATCAATGGCCCCCAACGGGACCGGCGTCCGGAACCTGGCGGGCGCCGTAGGAAGTGCAGCATCCCAGCCTCCCAGCTACTGGGCCATTATCTGATTCAGCTTCACCAGCCGCGGGTCAAGTGTCTTCGTGAACGCGACGGCCTCCTCGAGCGGCGTCAGAGTGGCCTCGCTGCGGACCCAGCCCACCATATGGCCGCCGTTTCCGGCGACGAGCTCGCGCACGGCGGAGGCGCCGAGGCGGGTAGCCAGGATGCGGTCGAACGCGCTGGCAGAGCCTCCCCTTTGGACGTGGCCTAGCTGGGTGACGCGAACCGAGAAACCCACACTGTCGGGGTGCTCGTTCAGTTGTTGGGCAAGCTTCAGCGTGCCCGGCTTCCAGCCCTCGGCGACAATGATAATGGCGTGCGACTTGCCCCTGACGTAGTCGTCCTCGATAGTTTGCGCAATCGTCTCCAGGGGCGTCTCGAATTCCGGGCAGAGAACCAGCTCCGCGCCACCGGCGAGTCCGCTTGCCAGCGCGAGGTAACCTGAGTTGCGCCCCATGACCTCGATCAAGAATGCCCGGTTGTGGGAGGACGCTGTGTCCTTGATCTTGTCGATCGCGTCGACAATGGTATTGAGCGCCGTGTCCACTCCCAGAGCGATGTCGGTGCCGTTCACATCGTTGTCGATCGTGCTTGGCACGCCGATCACGGGGAATCCCAGCCGCCCGAGCTCCAGCGCGCCGGTCAACGAGCCGTTTCCGCCAATCACGACCAGCCCGTCGATCCCGAATCGGTTCAGGCTGCGGAGCGCCTGCTTCCTGCCCCGCTCCTCGTGGAACTCGGGGCAGCGGGCGGTGCCAAGCATGGTGCCGCCTCGCCCAATGATGCCGCTGACGGAGCGGGAGTCCATTTCGTCGATCTCGCCATCGATCAGGCCAGCGTACCCGCGGCGGATGCCCATCACCTCCAGGCCCATGCCGAGTCCCATCCGCACGACCGAGCGGATGCACGCGTTCAGGCCCGGATTGTCCCCGCCGCTCGTGAGCACACCGATGCACCTCATTGCACCCTCCTATCGCGCCGCGCCCGTTGCCTGGCATCGAGACACCCGGACAACGGGCGATCCACTACCGGCAGCAGGGTACCGCGAAGCGATGGCTAATACAGGAACATCGGCTTTCCAAGAGCCTGCTTCACCCTGGGGCGATAGGCCTCGACGTCGTAGAAGGCATCGACGTCGACCGTCCGGGCCTCTTGGGCTGGGGAGTCGGCCGGCACGTAGGTGTAACGACCCTGTTGTAGCGACACCATATGGCCGAACTTGCCTTCCTCGATCAGGTCCATCGCCAGGTTCCCGTAGTTGAATGCTGCCATCAGATCCATCGTGTCGGGCGGGCCGGAGCGCATAAGATAGCTGATCTGCTGATTCATTGTGTTTACGCCCGTCATCGCGCGTAGCTGCCGGGAGATCTGCTGCCCGACCCCGCCCAGTTTCCTATGTCCGAATGCATCGGCCGTCCCCGTTTCGACGATCTCGCCTTCGGCCTCCTGAGCGCCCTCGGATACCGTGAGCACGGCGTAGTTGCTAGGGTTCGCGGCCCGGTCGTCCAGCAGGAAGCTGGCTACCGCCTTTATGTCATACGGCACCTCGGGGATGAGGCACCGATCAGCTCCGGACAGGTAGGCGGCGAACAGCGAGGTGGCCCCGCTGCGGCGTCCAAACAGCTCGATGACGGCGATCCGTTCGTGGGAGCCAACCGCCGAGCGCATCTGGTGGATGGCCCGCACGCTCAACGTGACAGCGGTGGAGAAGCCAAGGCAGTAGTCAGTGCCTGGCACATCGTTGTCCATCGTCTTCGGTATGCTTACGACCGGAAAGCCCTCGCGGTGGATGCGGGCGCCATACCCAAGTGTGTCCTCGCCGCCGATGGGTACCAGCACGTCCACCTTCAGATGGTCAAGAACCCGCAACACGTGGTCGGTGAAGTCGTACAACCCGCCTTCTCCCAGCTCGCCGGGCTCCAGAAAGTTGGGCGCCGCCGAGGGACTCACCCGGCTCGGATTCGTGCGCGATGTGTGCAGCACCGTACCCCCCGTGCGGTCGATTGTACGCACCACGTGCCTGTCAAGCGGCATCGTACATTCATCGTGGCTGGCGGGATCGTCTGGATCGTAATACAGAAGGCCGTACCAGCCTCGACGGATGCCGATGACTTCGTGTCCGGCATCGACCGCGCGGTTAACGACCGCCTTGATTGCCGGGTTCAGGCCTGGGACGTCGCCGCCGCCTGTCAACATTGCGATTCTCATTCCGGTTCCCTCCGTGGTAAATGGGTTGGGTGGAGCCTGAGAAGGCTCGGGCTAGCACTGCCGCTAGCCGCGGAATCTGGGCTGTGGCACCTCTTGCGCGCTAGCGGCAGTCTGGCTCAGCGGACTCCTCACGATCGCGCGGTGAGTAGTTGCACGCAGTCGGCTCCGACGATCGCCGAGAGTTGACCTTCCAACTCGGCTGAGTAGCAGGTGCCCTCGTTTGGGAAAGCCAGTTCCACTGCTCTTGCTTCGCCCCCGACCAGGTGGATCACGACGCTATCCTCGCCGCGTTCCTTGACCAACAGGTCGTGGACGCTGCGCAGCGTCCGAATGTCCCGTGCCTGCTCGCCGCTTCGGTTGAGCGTCACGCACAGTGTGCGCTTCGGAGCCGCGTGCCGGACGGCCGAATCCGCCGCATTGTCGAAGGCGTCCAAAACCGGCGGGGGCACGGGGGCTGGCGAGGGCGCCTGAGAAGCGGTATGGTTCGACTGTGCAGGACGTGTCACTTCTCCCGGGAGCTTTGCCCAGTCACACAGCAGACTGTACTCATCTGGCCGGCGGCTGTCGACCTTGCCGCAGACTACGAGGACGCTATTGGGTTGCCACAGAGCCTTGGTTTGTGCCCATACCCTGGGAAACACCACGACATCGCACGTACCGTCCATGTCTTCCAGAGTGACGAAGGCCATTTCCTGCCCACGCTTCGTTGTGTGAGGCCGCACGCGCTGGGTCATTCCCGCCATGACCACCTGCTGACCATTCGTCTCCTCACCCAGAGTGGCGGTGGAGGCCGTCACCACGTCCTTCAGCGCAATTAGCGCCTTCTGCATCGGGTGCTCGGAAATGTACACGCCGGTCAGGTCCTTCTCCCAGCTCAGTACCTCACGCTCGGGCGCCGCAGGGGTGTCTGAAGGATCTGGCAGGAGCGACTCCGTGGCCGCCAGATGCACGCCCGTTGCCTCGCCGAACAGGCTCATCTGGCCCATCTCCTTGGCGCGGTGCTGGGTGGCACTGAAGCCAATGATGCGGTCGGCGGCGGCGAGAAGGTGCGACCGCTTCCCAAACGCCCGCAGCGCGCCCACCTTGATCAGGCTCTCCAGCGCTCGCCGGTTCACCTGCCTCAGGTCCACGCGCTGACAGAAATCGTCGAGGTCCTGGAACGGGTCTCCGGCGTTTCGGCTCGCAAGGATCGTCTCAACGGGTCCCTCGCCAACGTTCTTGACAGCCCCCAGTCCGAACCGAATGGCGGGTGGCTGTTCTTCAGAGTCCTCGATCGTGAAATCAAGGCCCGAGTGGTTGACATCTGGTGGGAGCACGTCGATGCCTCGGTGCCGGCATTCCGCGATGAGCCGGCCGACCTTGTCGGTGTTGTGTCGCTCCACGGTCAGCAGTGCGGTCATATACTCGACAGGGTACTTGGCCTTCAAATAGGCCGTCTGGCAGGTCAAGACCGCGTAGTCAGCCGCGTGGCTCTTGTTGAAGCCGTAGCGCGCGAAGGCCTCGATATCCTCGAAGATCTCGCGTCCTACGCTTGGGGGGAGGCCGCTGTGCGCGGTTGCGCCCTCGACGAATGCCCCTCTTTGCTGCAGGAGCTCATCCTTCTTCTTCTTCCCGACAGCCCGCCGGACGAGATCGGCGTCGCCAGCCGTGTAGCCGGCGATGTCCGTGAGGATGCGGATGATCTGCTCCTGGTAGACGATGATGCCGTAGGTCTCGCGCAGCACCGGCTCCAGACTCGGGTAGCGGAACTCGACCCGCTTCCGCCCGTGCATGCGATCGATGTAGTCGTCGATGTACTCCATCGGGCCCGGCCGGAAGAGGCTGATCGTCGCCATCACGTGCTCGAACGCGGTCGGCTGCATACTCATAAGCACGCGCCGCATCCCCTGGCCCTCGACCTGAAAGAGGCCCATGACGTCGCCTCGCGCGAGAAGCTCGAACGCCACAGGATCTTCGATCGGGATTGTGTCGAGGTTCAGCTCAACACCGTGTCTCTCGGTGATCAGCTTACATGCCCGGCGCATCACGGTCAGCGTCGACAGGCCCAGGTAGTCGATCTTGAGCAGACCGAGGTGCTCGAGCTCGTCCCCGGTGTATTGGGTCACGACGCTAATCTCGCTGTCCTCGCCGCCGCGCGTGGGCCGGTTCAGCGGAACGTACTGGACGAGGGGCACGTCCGAGACGATGACGCCGGCGGCGTGCGTGCTGGCGTGCCGTACGTTGCCTTCCACGCCGCGAGCTGTGTCGATCAGACGCCGAACGTGCTCTTGCTCGTCGTACAGTTGCTTCAGCTCGGGCACCGTCTCCAGTGACCGGTCTAGCTTGACCTTTGGTCCTCCGGGCACCAGGCGCGCCAAGCGGTCAACTTCGGGCAGCGGGTAGTCGAGCGCCCTGCCCACGTCGCGGATGGCCGCCTTCGCGCCCATCGTGCCGAAGGTGATGATCTGCGCCACCTGGTCTCTGCCGTACTTCTTTGCCGTGTACCGGATGAGATCCACCCGCTGGTCGTCGGGGAAGTCGAGATCGATGTCAGGCATCGTGACCCGACCCAGGTTTAAGAGACGCTCGAAGATCAGGCCGTGCCGCAGCGGCTCCAGGAAGGTTACGCCCAGCGAGTAGGCGACGATGGAGCTGTTCCCGGAGCCCCGGACGTTGTACCAGATGCCTTGCTGGCGAGCGAAGCGACAAAGGTCCCACACGATCAGGAAGTAGGTGTCGAAGCCCATGCGGTGGATGATGTCCAGCTCGTAGTCGAGACGCTGACGTTCCGTGTCCCCCGCGTTGGGATAGCGCTCCTCGAAGCCCCGCTCGCACAACTGGCGCAGATACGATTGGGCATCGTGCCCCTCCGGAACGTCGAAGGGCGGGAGGTGGTAGGTGCCGAACTCAAGCTCGACGTCGCACATCTCGGCTATGCGCAGGGTGTTGCTTATGGCCTCGGGCACGTCGGGGAATAGGTCGGCCATCTCCTGGGCGGTTCGCATGTAGTAGGTATCCCCGTCCATGCGCATACGGTTGGGTTCGTTCACCGTCTTGCCCGTCTGGACGCACCGCAGCACATCGTGGATCGCCGCCTGTTCAGGGCGCGCGTAGTGCACGTCGTTCGTCGCGACGAGGGCCACGTCGAGCTCCTGCGCGAGTCCGATTGACTGAGCGTTGACGCGCGCCAGTTCCTGAATGTCGTGGTCCTGGAGCTCCAGAAAGTAGCGGCCCGGGAAGACGTCACGGTACCACGCGGCAGCCTGACGTGCCTCCTCCCTGCGCCCGGCAAGGATGAGACGGGAGATCTCGGAGGATCCGCAGCCGGAAAGGGCGATGAGTCCATCAGAGTGCTGGGCCAGGGTTTCCCTGTCAATTCGGGGCCTGTAGTAGAATCCCTCGAGCTGCGCGATGGACGCCAGGCGTATCAGATTCTGGTAGCCAGCGCGGTTCATCGCCAGCAGTTCCAGATGGTAGGACCGGCGATCCCGCTGTGGGTGGCGCTCCCGGCGGTCGCCAAGCGCCACGTAGGCTTCCATCCCGATGATGGGCTTGATGCCGGCTTCTCTGCACGCTGTGTAGAACTGAACGGCGCCGTACATCGCGCCATGGTCGGTCAGCGCGATCGCCGGCATGCTCAGTTCGGCGGCACGCTCCGCCAGCTCCTTGCAGCTGCTCAGGCCGTCGAGGAGTGAGAACTCGCTGTGTACGTGGAGGTGGACGAACTCGGCCATCGGCGCGCATTATACTTGACTGCGCCATTTGGACAAAATCGTCGTTCGTGCCTGCCGCTCTCGGGCGGCAGTTCCTGGCTTCGCAACCGCCAGGTGTGGCGCTGGCGCTGCCAGTGATCCCCACATGTGGGTGCGGCCGATGTCACATCCGCGCCACGATATGCGACGTCACAGTGCGCTGACGTCCCTGTCGAAGGCCAAGTGGCGGCGGCGCCAGGTGCGCCTCCCGGCGCGCACGTGCGTTCCTCGTCCGCGCAGGCCCGTACCCATGTGCGGCCGCTCGCTCCCGCATGTGGAGGTTCCCCTCATGGCCGCCTGGGCCCTTTCTCTGGCCGTCCACCCAGTTGATGTGCGGGGTGGTTCGTGGTATCCTAATGTCCAACGATGGGGGGATTCGAGGAACTGGAGCACACGGCCGACGTCGCGATTCGCGTCTGGGGTAGCGACCTGGGCGATCTGTTCGCCAGTGCTGCCGCGGGTATGGCCCACCAGCTCGCGGACCCGACCGGTGTTCCTCTCACCGTCGAGCGAGATATCGAGCTGGCCGCCGGCGACGTCGAGACGCTGCTCGTCGCCTGGCTCGGGGAGCTGCTCTATCTGGCCGAGCGCGACGAATGCCTCTTCGTTGACTTCGAGGTGCGTGAGATCACACCCCAGCGCCTGACCGCCGTCGCACGGGGTGGACCAGTCAGTGAGTACCGGCGCTATATCAAGGCGGTCACGTTCAGCGACCTTGCCGTCCGGTGCACCGAGGACGGTTATCAGACAGCGGTCGTCTTCGACGTCTGACGTCGAACTGGGGAGGTGTAGCATGGCGCGCAAGAGCGACCTCCGCGAGGTGGAGACGAACGTCTGGGAGCTGCCGAGAACGTGTCGCGATGATATGCGGGTGCCCGCCCGGCTCTTCGGTGACTCCCAGCTCCTCGACGCGGCATTCCAGGATCGGACCATCGCCCAACTGATCAACGTCGCCACTCTGCCTGGCATCGTCAACTACGCGATGGCTATGCCCGATTTCCACCAGGGCTACGGCTTCCCGATCGGTGGGGTTGCTGCGATGCGCAGAGACCGGGGCGTGATCTCGCCGGGTGGCGTTGGCTATGATATCAACTGCGGGGTGCGGCTCTTGACGACGCGCCTGGAGCTGGGCGAGGTCGAACCCTACATTGCGGACCTCACGACTGCGCTGTACGGCGCCTGCCCGAGCGGCGTGGGCGGCAAGGGGCGCGTGCGCGTCTCGGAGCGGGACCTGGAGCGGTTGGTGACCGAGGGCTCCCGGTGGGCGCTCGCGAAGGGACTGGCGCGACGTGAGGACGTGGCTCACACCGAGGAAGGGGGCTGCTTGGCGGGCGCCGACTTCAGCAAGGTGAGCCCGCGGGCCAAGGAGCGCGCGCGGCCGCAGGTCGGCTCGCTGGGGGCCGGCAACCACTTCGTCGAGATCGACGTCGTCGAGGAGATCTACGACGAGGACGTGGCGGAAGTATTCGGGCTGTTCGAGAGCCAGGTCGCCGTGCAGGTCCACTGCGGTTCTCGGGGCTTTGGCCACCAAGTGTGCGACGACTACGTGAAGGGCCTGCAGCCGGCCGTACGCAAGTATCAGAGCGAGGTTCCGGATCGCGGGCTCGTGTGCGCGCCACTAGACTCACCCGAGGGCCGGTCCTACTACGGTGC
>JAUVSX010000009.1 GCA_030596915.1 Chloroflexota bacterium
AGGCTTCGAGATCTGGCAGGAGGGCACGCCGCTCGACACGGAGACGCTCCTATGGACGGAGGACGGACGGCCCCGGGCCAGCATCTTCTATTTGGCCCATCTGAACGATGCACAGAGACTCTTCTTCATCTCACTGCTGCTCGAGACGGTGCGCGACTGGCTGCGACGCCAGTCGGGCACGACCGACCTGCGGGCCTTGCTGTACTTCGATGAAGTGTTCGGGTACTTCCCTCCCTATCCAGCTAACCCGGCCACCAAGACGCCGCTCCTGGCCCTCATCAAGCAGGGCCGGGCTGCCGGCCTTGGTGTGGTCTTGGCGACACAGAACCCCGGCGACCTGGACTATAAGGGGCTGACAAACGCGGGCACGTGGGTAGTCGGGGCGCTGCGGGCGGAGCAGGACAAGGACAAGGTCCTCGAGGGGCTCGAGGGGGCCGCGGCGGAGGCTGGCGCGGGTATGGACCGGCGGGTGCTCGACCGGGCGCTGGGCGCCCTCAAACCGCGGGTGTTCGTGCTTCACAACGTCCGCGACGGCAAGCCCTCGTTCTTCCACACGCGCTGGGCTATGTCGTACCTGCGCGGGCCTGTGACGCGCCGCCAGGTCCGCGAGTTGACGGGCGGGGCAACCCCGGTCGCTGGTGAGAAGCTGGTCGATGTACGGCCGGCCGCGGTCGCCAGCGCGAGTGTTGTCTTCCGCCCTAGCGCACGTGCAGCGGTGGGGCCCCCGCCCCAGGAGCTCTCGGAAGGCCTGAGTCGCACTCCCCCTGTGCTCCCTCCGGGTATCCGCCAGGTCTATCTGCCCCCTACTGTGACGGTCGAGTCTGCGCTGCGGCGTCACCAGAAGCAGACGGGCCAACGCTTGGATCTGCAAGAGCGGCAGCACCTCTATCATCCTCGCCTGCTCGGCCTGGCCAGGGTGCGCATGCTCGGGCGGACGGCGGGCGTCGACCATCGGGAGACCGTGGCGCGGCTGATCGAGCTGGATGATCGAAGCACGTTCATTGACTGGGCGGCCGATGAAGCACTCGTGAATGAGGACGACCTCTCGCCGGGCCCGATTGGGGAGGGTCTCTACACGCCAATCCCAACGACGCTCACCCGCTCCACGGACTTGCGCCGCCTGAAGAAGGATTTCTCCGCCTACCTCTATCACAACATCTCTGTCAGCATCTGGCGCCATCCGAAGCTCAAGCTGTACGGCGAAGTGGGTGAAAGCCGCCGCGATTTCCGCGTGCGCTGCGAGAAGGAGGTACGGGAACGGCTCGAGGATGATCTCAAGAAGAAGCGCGCTGCAATGAAGAAGCGGCTGGCAAGTCTCGAGCAGAAGCTGCGCCGGGAGGAGCGCGAACTGGATGAGGATGAGGCGGAGCACGCGGACCGCAAGCGAGAAGAGGTATTCTCGCTTGGCGAGTCGGCGTTGAACCTACTCACGGGGCGCAGGTCCTCGTCGATACTCTCTCGTTCCAGTCGCAGGCGGCGCATGACCCGGCAGGCCAAGTTGGACGTCGAGGAATCCGAGGACGAAATCGAGGATCTGGAGAAGCAGATTGAGGCCCTGAACGAGGAATGGGAGGAGCAGGTGGCTGAGGCCCGCGACGACTGGGCCGACCTCCTGGAAGGGATCGACGAAGAGACGATCAGCCCGCGCCGCGCGGATGTGATGGTGACGTTCTGCGGCCCTGCCTGGGTGCCCACGTGGCGGGTGATTCTCGAGAACGGACAGCAGCTCGAGCTGCCCGCCCGTGAGGAAGCGTCGTAGTGCCGGCTTCCCAGGAACTGCCACTTTGATCGATCAGGCGTGGTTCTTTGGGATTCCCGGGGCCGCCCTCTCCCGAGTCGATCCTTCGGGAAGCGGGAGTCATCTCGCGTGATCCCACGGAGAGACTCGATCCCATCCCGCCGCTTCCCCATCACGAATCTGGTGCTCATCGTGATCAACGTCGTCGTGTTCCTGGCGGAGAGCACGATGAGGCCAGTTGCTCTCGAGCGGCTCATCATGAGCTACGGACTGACGCCCGTGCTATTCTGGCAGGGCGGCGGGCTGGGCCGGTGGCCTCCCGTCTTTGCCTCGATGTTCCTGCACGCTGGCTGGTGGCACCTGATATCCAACATGCTCGCCCTCTATGTGTTCGGCGACAACATCGAGGATCGCCTCGGCCACGTCGGATACCTGGCGTTCTACGTGTTTTCTGGCGTGGCTGCCGCGATGGCGCAGATGTTGGTCAGCTCCCGTTCTTTCGCACCGATGGTGGGCGCGAGCGGAGCCATCGCCGGTGTGCTCGGGGCATACATCCTGCTCTATCCGCGGGCCCGCGTCTGGAGCCTCGTCCCCCTATTCTTCATCTTCCGCCCCGTCCAGATCCCAGCAGTGGTCTACCTGGGTTTCTGGTTCATCTCCCAGCTATTCAACGGATTCCTCGCCCTGGGCGTTATGGGTGCCGTCGAGTCCGGGGGCGTGGCGTGGTTTGCGCACATCGGCGGCTTCGTGTTTGGGCTGGTCATTGCCGGCCTGCTCGTGCTTCGTGATCGCCGCGAGCGTGCTCGGGAGGACCAGGCATGGTAACGCGGCGGACGACGGTCAGTAGGACGAGCGGGACTAGGCGGACGCAGCGGCGGGCTTCTCCGTACCTGGCGTTCGCGATCCTCTCGCTTGCGCTCTTGGTGCTGGTTCTCTTGCTTGGCTCCGTGCTCGGCTTCGAGTTCTACTATGCTGACCGCATCTACCCGGGCGTTTCCGTGTGGGGCGTGGATGTGGGCGGCTTGCAGCCCGGACAGGCGGCTCCCAGGCTTGAGGAGGGGGTGGTCCTGGACTCGCTGCTGGTGGCCTTCGAGGGGGCCGGCCTGCAACGGCCCGCGCGCTTCACTGACCTGGGCCTCCGGCTGGATACTCAAGCCACGCTCGCGCCAGCATACCAGTACGGCCGGGGGCTGTCACGTGTGGACAATCTCCTGACCCACTTGGAGCTGCTCGTCTCAAGCCAGGACCTCGCTCCCGTATTCGTCTACGATGAACGTGTGGCCCAGGCCTACCTGGAGGCGTTGGCAGAAGAGATCGACATTCCCGCAACCGAAGCCAGCCTGACCTTCGATGGCGTGACACCTGTGGTTACCGCCTCCGAGTCGGGACGGATGCTCGATGTCGCAGCAACGCTGGCACGGCTTTCCCCGGCCGTGAGCAAAATGGCTCCGGCCAAGGTGGCGTTGGTCGTTACCGATCTATCACCGGCAGTCACCGACGCCGAGCCCGCCCGTGCCCAGGCCGAGGCGATGCTGGCGAGTCCGCTGACCTTGGTCTTGCCGCAACCTGGTGAGAACGACCCAGGGCCGTGGGAGATTCCGCCGGAACAGCTCGTCGCGATGCTAGTTGTCCGTGAAGAGGACACGCCTTCTCCGGAGGGCGGGACGCTGTATACCGCGCTGGATGAAGGCGCGGTCCGTGGCTACCTGCAATGGGTGGCTCCCTCGCTCGTGATCGAGCCTGTGGATGCCCGTTTCCACTTCAACGACCAAACAGGTGAGCTCGAGCCGATCAGCCCTAGCCAGGATGGGCGCGCGCTGGACATTGATGCGAGTGTGGCGAGCATTGTGCAGGAGCTGGAGGCGGGCAACCACACCGTTTCCCTCGAGCTGGAGGTGACCGCTCCCCGCTATCCCGACACGGCCCTTGCCGAAGAGGTGGGCATCGTCGAGCTGGTGGCCGAGGGCGATTCATACTTCATCGGTTCTCCCTCGGGGCGCGATCGCAACATCCGGTTGGCCGCCACCAAGTTCGATGGTATCGTCATCCCGCCCGGCGAGACCTTCTCCTTCAACCACTTCCTTGGGGAGGTGACTGCCGAGGCCGGGTACGACGAGTCGTACATCTCCGCCGGTGAGCAGTTGGCGATAGAGGTCGGCGGTGGCATCTGCCAGGTCTCTACGACCGCCTTCCGGGCGGCTTTCTGGGGTGGATATCCCATCGTTGAGCGTTGGCCGCACAACAACCGCATCGGCTACTACGAACTGAGGAAAGCGGGCGTCGGGATGGATGCCACGGTCTACTCACCATACGTGGACTTCAAGTTCGTCAATGATCGGGAGTACCCTCTGCTGATCGAGACGGAGATCGAGGACGCTGGCCATCGTTTGGTCTTCCGCTTCTACTCCACCGATGACGGTCGGCAAGTGGAGAAAGAGGGGCCGGACGTCACGGGCAAGACGAAACCCGGACCCCCGATCTACCAGCTCGACGAGGATCTCGACCCGGGGACGGTCATCAAGTGGCAGTCGGCGGTCGACGGGCAGACGGCAGTGGTGACCCGTAAGGTCTACAATGCGGCGGGAGAACTGGTGGCTAAGGATACGTTCGTCAGCAAGTATGACGCTCGACGCGCGGCCTACCACTATGGTCCCGGCTACGTGCCACCTGGAGGGGGAGACTGACGCCGCGTCAGCGGCTCTGGTAGCCGAGGCGAAGGCCTGCGCTTGTTGTCAGCGGGTGCATTTCCGGGACTGCGGCCGGTGCCCAGTGCGATCCGGTGGTTCTCCGCCAAGCAGTGGCCCTACGTCACCCAGTCCCTGAACTGCACCCGATCGCCCCAACAGCTGGAACACACCCTCGTCAACCAGGGGCGGCCGGCAGGTCGCGGCTCGTCAGAACGGTGACTCCGGTGCCTAGCGCGTCTTCCAACACCACTCGGCCCGCCAGGATCGGCGCCCGCAACTTGACCTGCCGTAGCTCGGACAGCAGATCGAAGATCAGTGGCTTGGGGATGGGCGCCGTGGTGTACACGGGCACCAACGGGTGGACGCCGCCGACCACCTGCACCGTTGTGGCGACCATCCGGCGAGGATCGACCAACTCCGTCTGGGCATACGCCTCGCCTCGCTTGCAGACGTTGCCTTCGATCCCCAGTATGGTGTCGCCCTCGTGCGTCACCGTCAGCTTGCATCCCATCGGGCAGGTGACGCAGATAAGTTCAGTTGTCTTGGCCATTCCTACCGTTCCCCAGTGCCGCTAGCGGCCAGCCGTCACCGCTCCAACACATTCACTGTGAGCGTCTCGGCTTGCCGAACGTCTTCGTAGCTTCTTTCAGGCAGGACCAGCGTCAGCATCTCCCCTGGGCGCGCGTATCGCTCAGCCCGGCGGATCAGGCGCTTCTCGCCATCCCGCAGCTCGACCCACACAGGTTTCTCGATCGGCTGTCGCGCTCGCATCTGTAGCTTGATGGATTCCCCAGGCAACTGATCACGGGTCAGGACGTGCGGCACCACGTAGCGCACGTTCTCACCCGCCTCCAGGCGGACGTAGTCGAGCTGTCCCGCACGGTCCCCCGCCGCGAAGCGGGCCGCGTGCTTCCCCGCCACGTATCCGGCCTCGGTTACCCAGTCCACCAGATCATATACGTGCACCACGTTCCCCGCCGCGAAGATGCCGGGCATGGTTGTCTCGAACCGCTCGTCGACGTATGGGCCGCCTGTCACCGGATCCAGTGCGACACCCACATTGCGCGAGAGCTCATTCTCTGGGATGAGGCCCACGGAGAGAAGCAGCGTATCGCAGGGGATGATCTCCTCCGTGCCGGGGACGGGGCGCCACTGATCGTCTACCTGCACGACCTCGACAGCCTCGACGCGCCGCCTACCGATGATGCGGCTGATGGTATGGCCAAGCTGGAGGGGGATGTCGAAATCAAGCAAGCACTGCACGTAGTTGCGCATCAGCCCGCTGAGGAACGGCATGATCTCAACGACGCGGGCTACCTTCGCACCCTCAAATGTCAAACGCCGCGCCATGATCATCCCGATGTCGCCAGAGCCCAGAATGACGATCCGCCTGCCGGGCACGAAGCCCTCTACGTTGACGAAGCGCTGCGCCATACCTGCTGTGTAGACGCCTGCTGGCCTGGCGCCGGGGAGGGTGATCTGCGCGCGAGTCCGCTCGCGACACCCCATAGCCAGAACGATGGACCGCGCCTGCACTTCCAGCAGGCCCGAAGACTCGCTGGCGGCGACGATCTGACGCGTTGGGGTGATATCCAGCACCATCGTGTCCAGAAGTGTCTCGACGCCGAGCGAGATCGCTTCCTGTTCGAAACGTTGGGCGTAGGCGGGCCCGGGCAGGTCCGCTCCGAGGATTTCCGTCCCGAACCCGTGGTGGATACATTGTAGCAGGATGCCGCCCATCTCAACGTCCCGTTCGACAACCAGAACGTTGCCAGCACCTTCCTTCTTGGCGGCGATGGCAGCCGCGAGGCCTCCGGGGCCGCTGCCGATCACTGCCACGTCAACCGTCCGTTTCGCCATCACTCGCGACCCACCATACCGGCGCCAGATTTCGTTGGTCGGACAAGCAGCTCGGACCCCGGTCCCTTCTTGGTCACCTCCAGCGGCGAGAGTCCCAGCTCCCGGGCGAGGATCGAGACGACGCGCGGCGTGTCGAAAGCGCCCTGACAGCGCCCGGTCCCGAGCCAGGTGCGCCGCTTGAGCGCATCGTAGGTCCGCGCTGGTATCGGAGCGTGAATCTCGGCGACTATCTCGCCCTCCATCACGGTCTCACAGCGGCAGACAATGCGCCCGTAGCGGGGATCGCGCCGCACTAACTGCGCCTGCTCCTGCCGCGAAAGGTCGCGGAAGCGAGGGCGTGCCGGGCGCACCGGATTCCAGTCCGGTCGCTCCTCGAGGCGCTCGCCGGCGTCCTTCAGCATCTGCACCACGCGCTCGGCAATGGCCGGGGCCGATGTGAGGCCCGGTGATTCGATGCCGCCCAGGTTGACGAAGCCCGCCACATTCTGAGGGATCTCGACGACGAAGTCATGGTCGTAGTCGACGCCTGGGGTCTCGCAGCGGGCGTTGCCTGCGGCGCGCAGACCAGCGAACGTCGCGATCACGTGGCGGCGGTCTAGCCCCGGGACCAGTTTGGCCGTACCTTGCCAGACCTGCTCCAGCCCAATTCGCGTGACCTCCGTATCCTGCCTGTCGTCGATTTCGTGAGCCGTCGGCCCGATGACGATGTTACCGTGCGTCGTGGCCGCGACGACGATACCCTTGCTCACAGGGGTGGGCACGGGGAAGAGGACGGTTTCTATGGTGATCTCGGCCTTGTCGAGCACGAGATACTCGCCTCGCCTTGGCGTGATCGTGAACTCCGGGCGCACGCCCGCGTGGTGCATCACCTCGTCGGAGAATAGTCCCGCGGCGTTGACCGCCCACCGGCAGCCGAACGTGCCACGCGTCGTCTTCACCGCGACGATGCGTTCGCGTTCAATCACGAACTCCTCGAAGGCGGTCTCCAGAAGGAGTGTGACGCCATTCATCACTGCGTTCTCGGCCGCGGCAACCGTGATGGCGAAGGGGTCGCAGATACCACCTGTCGCGGCGAATAGCGCAGCGCTCACGCCCGGATTGATGTGTGGCTCGCGGTGGCGCATCTCATCGCCGGATATGATCGTCAAACCCAGCACGCCGTTGCGCCTTCCCCGCTCGACAAGCGCGCGTAGATGGGGGATCTCTTGCTCACCAGTCGCAACGACGTAGTCACCCCTGCGGTCGAAGGCGAAGTCCAGGTCGCTGGCCAGCGCGTCCCACAGCCTGTTGCCAGCCACGTTCAGCGTGGCCTTCAGGCTTCCGGGCACAGGGTCGTAGCCAGCGTGTACGATGGCGGAATTGGCGGCAGTGGTACCTGCCCCGACATCGGACTCCTTCTCGATCAGCAGGATCCTCAGCTTGTAGCGCGACAAGGCCCGAGCCACGAGGCTGCCCACGACACCCGCGCCGATTACGATAACGTCATAGTTGTTGCTCGCCATCAACTGAGCCCTCACCCGGTCACCAGATAGACGGCGACAACGGTGACCAAAGCCACGCCGCCGATGATGACCAGGCCGTAGCGCATCACGGACCGCAGCACTTGTCCCTCGCCCCCAGCGTCATCGACGGTGCTGCACCCCACGATGATCTTGGCCGGTGCGAAGGCCGAGCCGATCGCGCCGCCCGCTGTCTGGGCCGCCAGGATGATGAAGGGACTCATGCCCAGCAATACGGCCACCTGATCCTGGAGTCCGGCGAAGACCACGTTGGAGTTGGTGTTGGAGCCCGTCATAAACGCGCCCAGAGCTCCGATGAAGGGTGAAACAAGCGGAAATGCGGGACCGGCCACGCGGGCCATCCCATCGGCGAGCAAGTTGGTCATCCCCGCGTGCCCCATCGTGACCGCCATCCCGACCATCGTCGCAGTGCCCAGGCTCGCGCGGACCGCCCGGCGCGCGACGCCTCCCACGATGCGACCCACCGCCCCCGGGCCGTAATACCCTCGCAGCCGGTAGAAGCCGTAGCTGAGGAGCGAGGCGTAGGCCAACAGCGCGCCGGTGTGGCCAAACACATTGATCGTACGGCCTTCTCCGGCTGGCGTGACCCAACCGCGGGCTGTGGTCAGTTCTGGAAACTGCACCCTGATGACAACCTGGCTCAAGAAGTCGCGCACGGACGGAATGAGCGCGACGAGCACAATCGTGACCAAGAGACCATACGGCAGCATCGCCCAGTTCAGTGCCATCCCACCGGGCGCAGCCTCCGCCTGAACCCTGGACTTGCCCCTTGGGCTGCGCCAGCGAGCCCACGCGACGCCTACGACGAGTCCCGCCAGCCCCGCCATCATCGCGCCGATCGACCACAGGCCGTTCGTCACGACCAGATACTGGACCCCGGCCATCACTATCCAGATGACGAGCAGTGGCGCCAGCCCGGCCCGCAGAGTCCGCTTCCCGCCGGCCGCCCACAGCGTGGCGGCCCCACAGCCCAGGCAGGCTAGCCCCAGCATCACCGCGGCCCAGGGGGCCAGGTCCGCTCCACTGCGTCCCGTCGTCGCCATCAGCGCGTAGAAGGAGAGACCCAATGACCCAAAGGTCACGGCCCAGGGGTGGCCTACCGAGGGGATCACGATGGCCGCTGTGGCCGGGAAGCCTAGCCCGACGAGCAGCGGCGCGACGACGGCCACCGGCACCCCAAATCCGCCCATCCCCTGCAAGAATGTGCTGAAGACCCAGCCCAGGAGCAGCGCCTGCAGACCCCGATCGGGTGTGAGCCGCGGGAGACCGGCCCCGATGGCCGTCACGGCTCCAGCATCATCGGTCACGCGGTAGAACAGCAGCGCGGTCCAGATGATGTAGAGCACGAACAGGGTCAGCAGCAGACCCTTGAGTTGCGCAACGGCCAGCACCTGCCAGCCGGCTCCGAAGCGGAGCGCCGCGATGAACAGGGCCAGGCCCCATCCAAGCGCTCCAGCCCGAGCCCCTCCCCAGCGGTAGCGGAGCATTAGCACCAGGACAGCCACGACAGGAAGGAGGGCGAGACACCAGTCAAGGATCCCGAGGAGTGCAGTTTGAGGGTGGTGGACGGAAGCCACGTGGTTGCACCTTGGTGGTGGTTACTGATTGAGCACGGGAGGCTGAACCGCAGCTCGCCTGCGCGCTAGCACGTTTCGCGCGTGGGACGGCGTTATTATACGGGCAACGCCTGGACGGGCAAGGGTTGGCTCTGGCAAGCAGCGTGGAACGACCCCACGGGACAGGCGCACGTCATCTCGAGCGATGGGATTTCTTCGTAGCGCGAAGCGCTGATGTGACTGGCGGCTCAGCCGCTTTGTGGCATACTGACTGGAGACCCCTGACCACCACAATGCAGAGCCATACACGAGCCGGGATCGAGAGCATACGAAGACTAGCTGTGATCACCGGCCTGATGCTGGTGAGCCTCGTCGCTTGCGCGCCCGTGAGGGGCAACCCACCCGTCCGCACCTCGGAGAGCGCACGCCCTTCGCCCACGCCCAGTCTGGTCCCGCCGCGCTCGACGCAGTCGCTCGAGCAGGCGATCACCCCCTCGACCCAACCGTCACCCACGGTTTCATCGCTATCTGCTACCCAGCCTCCAACGACGCCCACTCCGGCGCCCACTTCCGACGTTGCGATTACCCGGGGCCCGTACCTCCAATCCGTGGGTACCGACTCGATCGTCGTGATCTGGGAAACCGACCGGCCGAGCCGTGGCGAGGTCGCCTACACCGAGGTGGGGGGCGCGATGTCCCGAGCGAGCGACGTGGCGATCAGCGCACGGCACGCGATCACGCTCAGTGGTTTGGAACCATATACCCTGTACGCTTACCGCATCGAGAGCGACGGCGCGCCGCTGAGCGAAGAGCTATCCTTCCGCACTGCCGCCGGACCCGAGCAAGGCGAGTTCGCCTTTGTGGCCTACGGCGACACCCGGACTCAGCACGAGGCACACCGGGCGGTGGCGGAGCAGATCGTGGCGCTGGCGCCCGACTTCGTCGTGCACACCGGAGACCTGGTGGACGACGGCAGCCAGGTGCACCAGTGGGAGACGTTCTTCGAGATCGAGCGGGACGTGATGGCTCGCGCCCCTCTGTTCCCGGCGTTGGGGAACCACGAGAAGAACAGCGGTCACTACTTCGACCTCTTCCATCTGCCGGGCAACGAGCGCTGGTACACATTCGTGTACGGCACGGCTCGATTCATCTGCCTGCAGATTGATGGATACGCCCGCTTCGACCCCGAAAGCGAGCAGGTTGCTTGGCTTGAGCAGACACTGTTGACAAACACGCATCCGTGGCTATTCGTCGTCTTCCACATCCCGCCATACTCATCGCTCAGGGAGGATGCTACCGAAATATCGATCAGGAAGACACTCGCGCCTCTCTTTGAGCAGTACGGTGTCGATGTCGTCTTCAACGGGCACCACCACGACTACCAACGCAGCATCGTGAACGGCGTCACGTACATCATCACGGGCGGGGGAGGCGCGCCGATCTACGCGGTCACGCGGGAGGAGGACCACCTCGTCGCGTATAGAAACTCGTATCACGTCGTGCTCATCACCGTGGACGGGGATGAACTGATGGGTGTGGGCATCACGCCTGAGGGGGAAGCGTTCGATCGTTTCGCGATCGCGTCACCCGAGAACTAGACCGCCGGGGGCAAGGAATCGACGGATGGGAAGTGCACGTAGCGTGCGGCGAGCGATAGGGGCCTGGATGCTTCCTGCATTGCTCCTGCTGCTGCTCGCCAGTTGCGGTGGAGGACAGCCATCCGCGACCGGCGCGCCACCGGATGCCGTGGGCGTCCCACCCGGCTGGACTGAGGTCGGCGATGAGAGGGTCTACGACAAACAGAGCATCTACGAACTCGTCAACGGGCAGGCCGGCGCCTACTTCGCCTACAACTTCGAGCAGGTGACGGTGCGAAGCTACGAGGACGAGACGGGCGCGGTGGTGGACGCGGAGATATGGCAGGTGGCCACGCCGTCCGACGCCTACGGCCTCTTCACAAACAACCGTGCTGGCGAGGGAATAGAGATCGGCAACGGTGGCGATATGGACCCAGGACGGCGACTGGCTTTCTGGCAGGACCGCACCTACGTGCGCGCGCGGGCTCGCCAGGAGCTCCCCGATGAGGCACTACTCGGCATCGCCGAGGCCATCGCGGGTACGCTGCCGTCCGGCGGCGAGCGCCCGGCGCTGGTCGACCGTCTGCCAACGGGTGGGCTGGTTCCGGAGAGCGTCATATACTTCAGGCGGGAGAGCTCGATGCAGAGCGAGCTTTGGCTGGGCGGCGAGAACCTGCTCGGCATGGACATCGACACAGAAGGCGTGCTGGCGCGCTATGATATAGGCGGCGCCGTGGTGCGTCTGCTGCTGGTGAAGGACGCAGACACAGAGGCGGCCCACGCCGGGATGAGCGCACTCGATTCGGCTGGGATGAGTGACCTGATTGCCACCGGCGTCCAGGGTCCGTTGCTGGCCGCCGTCTTCGGCGACATTGATGAGGGGGACGCGCGTTCACTGGTGGCGGATGCGCTGTTGAGCGAATAGCGATAGGGAGGGTGCAATGAGCAGACTAGACAGGCGACAGTTCCTGAGACTTGCCGCCGCAGCCGGGGGCAGCGCGGCATTCTTCGGGCTGGCCGGGTGTAGCAGCGGTGATGCTGCGCCGTCGGGACGCATTGAGGCGCCGCCTCCCAAGGATGGACAGCCCTACCTGGCCGTCGCTCGCGGCAGCGATCCGGCGGGAATCACACGGGCAGCGATCGACGCGCTGGGCGGCATGAGGCGCTTCGTCCCCAAGGGAAGCGATGTCATCGTCAAGCCCAACATCTGCCAGGACTACCATCCGCCCGAGTACGCCGCCACAACGAACCCTGATGTGGTGGCGGAACTGGTCCGGATGTGCCTCGATGTGGGCGCCAGGCGTGTGCGGGTCATGGATACGCCCTTCGGGGGCACCCCCGAGAGCGCCTACCAGGTCTCTGGCATCGGTGCGGCTGTGGAGGCGGCTGGGGGCCAGATGGAGCAGATGATACCGGTCGGTTTCATAGAGACGGAGATCCCCGATGGGCTCGATCTGTCCTCGTGGGAGGTTTATGGCGCCATCATGGAAGCCAATGTGGTGATCAATGTCCCCATCGCCAAACACCACAGTCTGGCGCGGATCACGCTGGGGGGTAAGAACCTGCTGGGCGTCATCGCCAGGCCGCCGCTGTTCCACGTCAACCTGGGCCAGCGCGTAGCTGACCTCCTGAGCCTTGTGCGTCCGACGCTAAACGTCGTCGACGCCTATCGCATCCTGACAGCGCACGGCCCCACGGGCGGCAGCCTGAATGATGTTGTCCTGGCCGAGACGATCATAGCAAGTCACGACACGGTTGCCGCCGACGCCTACGGCGCCACGCTCTTCGGTCTCACGGGCGCGGAGGTGCCCTTCATACAGGCGGCGGTCGACATGGGCCTGGGCACGCTTGATCTTGGTAGCGTGCAGATCGCGGAAGTGGATGCTGCATAGGCGAGCCTTGGGTGGATGAGCCCCGTCGTGCTGTGGACCTCGTCGAAGGAGTAGGGGAAACGTGACCTGGAAGCACTGGCGTCGGGTGCGGCGGGCCGTGCAGGTCGCCGCCCTCGCCCTGTATCTCACCCTGCTCCTGGCCGCACTCCACACACGGGCCGTCTTCCCACTGGCCGACCTCTTCTTCCGTTTGGACCCGCTGGCCGGACTGGCCAGCATGTTGGCTGCTCGGGCTTGGATCCCGCGTATGGGCCTGGCCCTGATCACGGTGGCGCTGGCGCTCCTCGTCGGGCGGGTGTGGTGCGGCTGGCTCTGTCCGCTGGGCACGATTCTCGAGTGGGTACGCTTCCCGCGGGCGGCAGCCCGCTCCGTGGACCCCCGCTGGCGTACCGTCAAGTACGTGCTCCTGGTTGCCACCGTCGCAGCGGCACTACTGGGCAGCCTGACTTTCCTGGTATTCGATCCCATCACGATTCTCACCCGCACGATGACGACGGCCGTTCTGCCTGCGCTCAACTACGCGATCACTGCGGTCGAACGGGCGCTCTACCCGGTCGAGTTCCTCCGGGCGCCGCTGTACGCTGTGGAGACGGTGCTCCGCGGGCCGGTCATCCCTGTGGACCAACCGGTCTTCCGCCAGAACGTGCTGCTGGGTGTGGTCTTCGTTGGGGTGCTTGCCCTCAACGTCTTTGCGGATCGTTTCTGGTGCCGCTATCTATGTCCGCTTGGCGCGCTGCTGGGCCTTCTCTCCAAGCTGTCCTTGATTCGACCCAAGCCGGACGCCACCTGCAACCGCTGTGGTGTGTGCGCGGGCATCTGCCGGCTGGAGGCGATCGAGCCTCGGCGAGAGTACGAGGTCATCGCCAGCGAGTGCACCGTCTGTCTGGACTGTATGGCCGGGTGTCCGCAGTCAGGCTACGGGTTTGCCCTTCACCGTAAGCCAGCCGAGTGGGAACCCTATGATCCCTCGCGGCGACAGGTGCTGGCCTCGTTGGGGGCGACGGCGGCGGGGGTGCTGCTGCTCCGGACAGGCGCGCACCGTAAGGCGCCACACCCCACGCTCATACGCCCGCCGGGTGTGAACGACGAGGATAATTTCCTCTCCCGGTGCATCCGGTGCAGCCAGTGTATGAAGGTGTGCCCGACCTCCGCCCTGCAGCCGGCGCTCACCGAGGCCGGTCTTGAGGGACTGTGGTCACCTGTGCTCGTGCCGCGCCTGGGCTACTGCGACTACGGGTGCAAGGCGTGCGGCGACATCTGCCCGACCGATGCCATTCCCACACTGACGCTGGCGGAGAAGCGGCAGGAGGTTCTGGGTCTCGCCCGTGTCGACCGGGATCGCTGCCTTCCCTGGGCCTATGACACGCCCTGCATCGTCTGCGAGGAGATGTGCCCTGTGCCTGAGAAGGCCATCTGGCTGGAGGAGGCAGTGGTGACGGACGGGGATGGACAGCCGATGCTAATCCAGCGTCCCTACGTCGTGCGCGAGTTGTGCATAGGATGCGGCATCTGCGAGACCAAGTGCCCGATGGAGGGTGAGGCGGCGATCCGAGTGCTGCGGGCCTAACCTGCGGCATCGGGCCGGCGCCGGCTGAACCCGGCTCAGCCGCGTCTGTCGTAGGGGCGAGCACACCCCGGTTGAAACCACTGGTCTGCCGTCCTGTAGAACGCTGGGGGGCTCGCGGCGGTGCGGGCGCGGGTGGTCTTTCACCTCGGTCTGTCATAGCAAGGTCACCCACCACCTAATCAAGAAGACAAGACCATATGCGGCTACAACGAACGAGGAGGCTTCGGATCAGCTAGCGCCCAGGACTGGCAGTCCTACGATGTGGCTCCCCAGCGCGCTGGGCGTAGCTGTCGACGGGAGAGGCCTCCCCCAGGTGACTCAGGAGGACTGCCAGTCCTTCGGGCAACGGTTTGACCGCACGCCCCGCTCTCGGAGAACCGCTGATGGATATTGACAACCCAGACCGGTAATCACACGCTCTGGCGGGTCGGAGGGCGCACGTGCCAGATGACCGAGAGGCGGGGCCAGAAGCCAACAAGAGGCTGTCGGCACAAGCTTGAGCCGAGGAAATGGGAGATTCGCGGCGGTGCGGGCGCGGGTGAACTTTCACCTCGATCTGTCATAGCAAGGTCAGTCACTACCTGATTGACTGATCAAGATACATAACCCGGCTCAGATGTGTCTGTCGAAGGGGCGAGCACTCGCCGGATGAAACCACGGGCCTACCAGCCTGTAGATCGGCCTGCGCCCCCGCAACCGGGGCTAGGACTGACCGGGTCCGGCCTCGGCCGAGTACGCCGCGATCACCTCTTGCATCGCGCGCCGGGTCTTGTCCGGCATAGGTGCGGGCTCGTGGGTCGCCAGAATGTCCCTGACCTGCTCCCTGGCGATCTCCACGCGACTGCGCTGGCCCTTTCGGACCCAGTCACCATAGCTGTCACGATCAGCCAGTCGAGGCCGTGACAAAGCTCCACGCATGTGCTGGCGTGTGTGAGGCTGATTCAAGTAGAGACCGCCCGGCCCCAACTCCTCGACCAGGGTCGACGCGAAGGCATCCGCACTCAGGTCGACCCCTGAGAGCACGCGCCTGACCATCGCGCCGATTTCCGCATCCAGGATGATCTGCTCGTACGCTAGCAGGTTCGATCCATCCAGGAGCCCGAGCCCAAAGAGGAAGCTCGCCCCCGATAGGGACGGGAGGAGATAGGAGATGGTGTTCTCCCAGGCTGCCTGCGCCCCGGGCACCTTGGCGCTCGTAGCGCCCGCCCCTACAATCGAGGGCAGCTCGTAGAAGCCAGCCATCTCGGCGACCATCATCCTGAGCCAGAGGGCCTCGGGAGAACCGCCGGTATATGCCCCGGCCCTGAGGTCAATGGTGGCCGGCCCGCCGGCGTAGAATACCTTGGCCCCAGGCACGGCGAGCTGGATCAAGGCCAGGGCGCTGATCACCTCCGCGTTGACGATCGCCGCCGTACCCGCCAGCGTAACGGGCGACGTGACGCCTGTCGTTGCCATTGGATATGCGCCGACCGGGACGCCGGCATTCGCGAACTCTAGCGCGGCCTCGATGCCGCCCTCGTGCTGCGCGAGCGGTGAGACGGTGCAGACGAAGTTGCAGAAGATGGGCCGTTCCTTGAGCCGAGCCTTGCCACCGACGACCGCGGCGGCCAGATCAATCTGTCCGCGGGCGTCTCTGGCACTCGTCACAGACTCGGTGACCACGGGCTTGCTCGTACTGACGAGGCAGGCCTCGAGTTCGCGCACGGCCACCGCTTGTCTCGGCATATCCTGGGCGCTCACCGTGGGCGTGACGATGTCGATGCCGTCCAGACAGTCGGCGATCAGCGCCATCTTGGCGATGTCATCTCTGCAAGAAGGCCGGCGCACCCCGGTCTCAAAGTCGAGCGTGAATGCGGAACACCCATCCTGGGAGTAGTAGGTGTGCTCGCCATCCAGGACCAGGTCGTGCGTGGGGTCCCGTGCGCACAGTGTGAACGAGGCGGGAGCCTTCTTCAGCGCCGACTCGACTACGTCAGCGGCGACGCGGACCACGTTGCCGGCGATCTCCGCCCCGGCGCCGTGCCATATCTCCAGCGCCTTCTCCGAGTGGAAGCGCATACCGGCCCTCTCGATCAGATCGAGCGAATGAGTATGTACTCGGGCTAGAGCCTCCCGGTCCTGGCGAAACAGCCCCATTGATTGCAGTGCGTGTATCATCGTTTGACCTCTCTCCGCCGGCTCAGAAGTAGGACGCCAGGTTCCCTCGCCGGCGGACGTCCAGCGTCGCGCAATGGAACCCGCCGCCGATGGTCTCGAAGCTGTAGAAGCTGCACGGGATCGGCTTGAAGCCCCAATCCTTGAACGCCTGGATAAGTGTATCCTCGCCCTTCGATACGATCACCCGCTCCTCGTCCAGCATCAGCACGTTCATCGATATCCAGCGGCTGCAGTTGTACATTGGGTGACTCTCGGGCATCAGTGGCTCTGGGCAGATCAGGATGTCCCAACCGCTCTCCTCAAACATCGCCGGCACGTGCGGGACTCGCTCCCGATTGATGAGCAGCTTGCCCGGGGCCAGCGGATAGAACGTCGCGTCGATGTGCATAGGATGCGTGTCGATGACCTCGATCTCGTGCACCCGGTACCCGCTGCCGAGATGCCGCTGCAGCCACTCGATCCCGAACCGGTTGCAGCAGCTAGACTGCGCCACGAACAGGTCCCGTCCACATCGGATCACATCCGCAGCGTCGAAGAGGGGTTCGAACTCGGTCAGAATCGTCCTCATCGGCTCACCCTCGCCAGGCGCGACGAAGCCGTCCACGTAGCTCTTCTCGCCCAACTGGGGACGAGGAGCGGACACCCAGCGTGCGCCCAGCTGGAAGTACTCTTTGCACAGGTCCTTGTAGGCGTGGTTCTCGTGATACCGCGAGCGCAAACCCATCGGCGCCTCGATGATCTGGTCCCCGACCACGAGCAACACGTCCCGCGGCATCAGGGCATAGCAACTACTACAGATGGAGAAATCCGGCGTCGAAAAGGGCTTCGAGAAATCATAGGGCGTGGGACGGCGCACCGTCACTCCCTCCCCCTCGAGGATGTGGACGAATTCGTCCAGGTCTTCCTGGGCCGCGTCCAGCAACTCTTTCGGCCAGGGGGCGCCCCCGTGCTCCTTGTGGGAGTCCCAGAGCTCCTCCTTGTGCAGCGTGGCCTCAAGAATCACGTCCCACGGGGGGATTAGAGCCCCCTCGATCGTGCCTACGATGACCTCCTCAAGGGGATCCCACTCATTGTGCGAGTTGACAACAGAGTGATCGGACTGTCGCTCTTCACTCACTGGCGCCCCCAATTGCGACTGGTTTCCTGATTCTGGCGGCTTCACGCCACCACTGGCCCGGCAAACACAAACGCAGCCGAGCACGACCCGGGCAATGGCTACTGGCTGCGGTACGACGAAGGCAACTGTCCCTCATCCGCGAGTCCGCTGCATTCTAGTCCCTCCGACGCGGCTGTCAATCGGAGCGCGGGTGTCCCCGCAGAGCGCTGCCTGCGTGCATGGCTGGAGTGCCTTGCGCAGGAACGTGAACGAAGTGGGCACGGCGTACCGAGCCCGAAAACCAGACACCTAGATTTGGCCCCAATTGGGCTGCGTGTCAACCATGGTCATCACGACAAGCCCGGGGGCGGTCCTTGACCGAGGCCGCTATGCGCGAATCCAGCCCGGGGATGAATCCCCGGTCTCAAGAACGAAGCCCCATTCATG
>JAUVSX010000017.1 GCA_030596915.1 Chloroflexota bacterium
CGTGCTGGCTGACGAGTGTCCCGCCAACAGCCTGAATCTGCGCGGCATAGCCAAAGACCCCGGGCTGCCCATGATGCGCGACGTATACGGTCTTCGATGCGGCGCTATCGCGACCTACCCAATGTACCGGGGCGTCGCCAAGCTGGCCGGTATGGAAGTTCTGCCCACTGGCGACAGCATCGAGAGCGAACTCGCGACCCTGCGCGAGCATTGGGACGCGTTTGACTTCTTCTTCTTCCACATCAAGAAAACCGATAGCCGGGGCGAGGATGGGGACTTCGATGGCAAGGTCGCTGTGCTCGAACACTTTGACGCCGTGCTGCCCGATATGCTGAGGCTCAAACCGGACGTTGTGATCGTCACGGGCGACCATTCGACCCCGGCACTCCTGGCCCAGCACAGTTGGCACGAGCTACCGGTGCTCCTGTGGTCTGCGTATGTCCGCCCCGACGGTGTTTCGCAGTTCGGCGAGCGGCAGTGTATCGCTGGCGGCCTGGGACATATTCACCACACAGATCTCCTGCCACTAGCGATGGCCCACGCCGATCGCCTTTCCAAGTTCGGCGCGTAGGCCAATCGTTGCCCGACATCGCTGGCGTTCGGGAGACGGGTCGTCCGATCCAACTGGATCGGGCGGCTTGGGCTTGGTATGGAGCTTTGGGTCTTCCGGGAATGCCTGCTAAGGAACCACGCTGCGTGCCCCTCGCGCGAAACCCTCGCTGATCAGGTACTCGTAGCTCAGCTCAACGGCCAGCATCATGTCGGTCGCCGACCTATCCAGCTCGACAATCAGCCACTCGGTGTTGGCGCCAGCGGATCGGACGATGCGGCGGAAGTCCATCACACCCTGTCCAACCGGTACCATTGGTGCGTCCTTGAGGGCAGGGCCATCCTTGATGTGGAGCATGGGTACCCGTGCCCCCAGCTCTTCGAGGACAGCAACGGGGTCGCACCCGGCCGTCTTGACCCAGTACGTGTCGATCTGAAAGAAGATCCGTGGATCCAGGTGTTCGAGCATAACACGGTAAGCATATTGACCCTCGACGAGACCGAACTCCCACCAGTGGTTGTGGATGCCGAAGGACATGCCGCTGTCATCTGCCACCAGGTAGGCCTCGTTGAAGACGTCGCACGCCTGCCGAATCAGGTCGATCGTCCCGAAGTGGTCCGGTCCCAGGCCGCTGATGATTCGTGAGCTCCCGAGCGCCGCAGTCTCATCCAGCACCTGAGATCGCTCGTCTCCCAGCGGCAGGGGAGCGTGCACACTTGGAACCACGAGACCCAACTCCTCGAACAGCTTGGCGGCACGCCGCGCGCTCGTGCCTAGTGTGCCCAATGCCGGCTCGACCCCGACGTAGCCGATCTCAGCCACACGGCTGGCGGCTGCGGCAAAGTCGGTGGTCAGAGCCTCCCGAATGGTGAACAGTTGTAAGCCAATTGGCGCGATCATTCGCGATCCCTCGTCTTGCTCTGCTCGTCCTAGGTCGTGGCGGGTCACTGATGGCTGGATTATACCGTGTGTCAGCTCTTTCCCGCAACCCGCGCTGGGGTTGCCAAGCGCTCCCGCTACCCGACGTACCCAACATCGACTTGCACCGCGATGCCATTCTGGTAGGATTGCCACCAGAGCGCTGTGCCGCCAGGCAAGCGGCCACATTCGTGGCCCCCCTACGTCGCCCGTAGATTGGCTATCGTCTCTGTGTCTGGCAGAAGGAAACAGTATGTCTGAGATCCGATTGCGGGACGTGACCAGGAAGTTCGACCACCAGTCTCGGTTCGAGCGCACAGTTGCCACCCGCGGGCTCCCGGGCGACCAGGTGGACCGTGCCTTCGCGGACCGTGTGGTCGCGCAGCAGTACGCCGAGGGCGCCGGCCGCTCAGCTCACGGTGGCCCGATTATGGCCCTTGATCGCGTGAACCTGACTATTCCCAACGGTCAGACTTTCACCGTCGTTGGACCATCGGGGTGCGGCAAGAGCACGCTTCTGCGCGTCGTTGCGGGGCTAGACACCGGATACACCGGTCAGGTCTTCTATGACGACCAGGACATGGCCAACGTACCACCCAAGGACCGCTTCATCGGTATGGTGTTCCAGAACTACGCCCTCTATCCACACTTCGAGAGCGAGGGCAATCTGGCCTTCTTCTTTCGCGTTCGCAAGACTCCGGACGAAGAGGCGAAGGAGCGAATTCGCGCCACGTCGGAGATGATGGGCATAGGATTCAAGGAGCTCCTCCAGCGCAAACCCGGCGTGCTATCCGGTGGTCAGCAGCAGCGCGTTGCCATTGCGCGGGCCATTGTACGCAATCCGCGTCTCTTTCTCTTCGACGAGCCGTTGTCCAACCTCGATGCCAAGCTTCGTACCCAGACCAGGGTCGAGATCAAGCGTCTCCTGCGCCGCTTCCAGATAACGGCCATTTACGTCACCCACAGTCAGGTGGAGGCCATCTCCCTCGGAGACCAGATCGCCGTGATGCGGGCAGGTCGCGTCGAACAGGTTGCCCAGTACCGTACGTTGCACGACAGGCCGGCGAATGCGTTCGTCGCTGGTTTCCTGGGCAGGCCCGGCATGAACCTACTCAGCGGCGGAACTGTTGAGGGCGGCAGCCTGCGCCTGGCGGAGATGGCGGTTCCCCTTCCGGACACGGTCAGGTCGGCGGTCCACGCCGGCCAGGCAGTCACGTTGGGTGTGCGCCCCGAGGCCGTCCATCTGGCATCCGATGAGGGCCGAGACCCGGAGGGCATCTTCCTTCGTGGGCACGTGGAGGTCGTGGAGCCAGACTACGCCACGCGGACGCAGATCGTATACGCGCGGACAGGTTCTCTCACTTACGCGGCGCGTGCCCCTTTGGAGTGGTCGTCGGTTCTCAACGTCGGCGATACGGTATCCGTGGAGTTCCAGCGCGATCAGCTCCGTTTCTTCGACACCGAGAGCGAGCAGCGAATCGGGTGACTTCGGTCCGATGTCCAGTGAGCACGCGAGGCATGCGCTGGTCGAGGGTGCCCGAGGACTGGGCATATCACTCAACGAGCGCCATTTGTCGGCCTTCGAGACCTACCACCACGAGTTGATCGACTGGAACCAGCGCTTCAATCTAACAGCCGTCACCGATCCTGAGGGGGTCTACGTACGGCATTTCCTCGACTCTCTCTCGTGTCTGAAGGCGGTTCCATCGTCGGAGCTTGCGACCGGCGCCCGCGTCATTGACGTAGGATCAGGAGCGGGATTTCCGGGCCTCCCGCTCAAGATTGTCTGCCCGGACATGCGCCTGACCCTGCTGGAGGCGACGGGAAAGAAAGTCAGGTTTCTGGCACATCTCGTCGCAACGATGGGTCTGGAGCGCGTGGCCGTGCTTCACGAGAGAGCCGAAGAACTGGGACGCGCGTCGCGCCACCGCGAGCAGTATGATTGGGCGCTAGCAAGGGCCGTAGCAGAGATGCCCGTTCTGGCGGAGTATCTGCTTCCCCTGGTGAGGGTGGGGGGGGGTGTGCTGGCACAGAAGGGCGAGAGAGCGGCCGCGGAAGTGCAGGAAGCCACAGCCGCCATTCGTACGCTTGGTGGGCGGGTGCGCAGGCTGGTGCCCGTCGAAATCCGTGGACTGGCAGAGACGCGCTATCTGGTTGTCTTGGACAAGGTTGCAGCGACATCTGACAGATACCCGCGCCGGACGGGCGTGCCGTCCAAGCGGCCGCTGTCGTAGCGATCGCTCAAGAGTCAACTGGTGGTCACGACGCCCGCCTCAACCTCCCAGACGGCGGCTCGAGCCCGGAACTCAGGGCTGAACATCGCCGGGTCCGTCGCCGTCAGCAGCGCCTGCTCGACCCCATCGACGCGATCCAGCAGGTAGCGTCTGCGGCTCGCATCCAGTTCGGCGAGCACCTCGTCGAGCAGCAACACCGGCGTCTCCTGTGTCTGGTCGCGCATCCATTCCATCTGGGCCAGCTTGAGCGCCAGTACCGCGGTGCGCTGCTGGCCGCGCGAGCCGAACGTCCCCAGGTCCACCGCGTGGGTTCCCTGACTGGGACTGCCGCACACAAATCTCAATTCGTCCCGGTGAGGTCCGACGAGAGTCATGCCTCGCGCGATCTCCTCCGGTCGGCGTGCCTCCAGAGCTCTGCGATACGCCGCTACCAGGTCTTCGTTCGTCGCGACTGCGTCTTGTCTCTGCTGGACATCGAGCCCCAAGCCCAGTTGGTCTGCCGATGTCGTGGCCGTTTCGGGATCGAAGTTGGAGACATACGTCAGACGCAACCACTCCAGGCGGCCCGTCAGATCACGATGGATGCGACCCGCCCGCGCTGATAGCGCAGCCACCACATCGTGGCGGCGCGTGGCGATCAGGGCGCCCTCGTGCGCTAGCGTTTCCTCGAACGGCGCCAACTGGCGCCGGTCGCCCGCCGCGTCGCGGAGGTGCCGTAGGGTGGCGTTTCGCTGTCGCAGCACGTCAGCGTACCGCGCAACCGCCCGCGCGTACGCGGCGTCGACTTGGCAGAGCGTCTCGTCGAGGTACCGTCGTCGGCGAGAGGGCGAGCCAGCAATGATATCCATATCCTGGGGCATGAAGAGAACGACGTTGAGCTTGCCCGCCAAGTCTGCGCGTCGCTTGCGCACGCGGTTCAGGCGGATTGTCTTCTGCATGCGCTCCGTGCCATTCGCCAGGGGCTGCTTCTCGATGACTACTTCGAGCTCTTGGATCCCGTCACTTCGCTCGACCTCCGCCCACACGCGGGTGTAAGACAGCGCCTCTCTCCCCGTTTGCCACCGCAGGAGCTGCCGGTCCACAGATGTGAGTGGAGAGGAGCCAGTAGCCAACAGATACACTGCTTCGAGCAAGCTGGTCTTGCCCTGCGCGTTTGCGCCGTGCAGCAGCAGGGGCCGGTCGGGCAAGGTCAGCTCGAGACGGGAGTAGTTGCGGAAGTTGGTGAGGCTGAGATAGCGGATGCGCACGGCTCGACCTACCGTTGTGGGGCCAGGTTCTCGATGACAACCGGTTCCACAGGTTCGGCAAGCTCAAAACCGAAGACCTGTGAGTAGAAGTAGAGTTCGGCCTCCAGGCTGCGCTTCAGATTTTCGGCCTTTCGGAAGCCGTGCTGCTCCCCCTCAAACGGCACGTAGGCCACCGGCATCCCCCTCCGCCTTAGCGCCTCGACCATCATCTCGGCCTGATTGGGCGGGACTACCCTGTCCTCGAGACCCTGGAAGAAGATGATCGGGCACGACAGCCGATCGACGAAGTGGATGGGAGAGCGTGCCCGGTACAGATCCTGCCGTTGGGGGTACGGACCGACCATTTGGTCTAGGTAGCGGGACTCGAACTTGTGCGTTTCCTTGGCCAAGGCCTCCAGATCGCTCACGCCGTAGTAGCTCGCACCTGCGGCGAAACGATCGCGGAACGCCAGAGCGCAAAGCGTCGTGTAACCGCCCGCGCTGCCCCCTCGGATGATGAGCCGGTCCCCGTCAACTTCACCCCTGTTGACCAGGTACAGGGCGCCGTTCGTACAGTCGTCCACATCGACGACCCCCCACAGTCCTTTCAGCCGTTCGCGGTAGGCGCGCCCGTAGCCCGTGCTGCCCCCATAGTTGACGTCAAGGACAGCGATCCCGCGGCTGGTCCAGTACTGGGTCGAGAGCCGAAGCGTGCTCGAGGTCGATCCCGTCGGGCCACCGTGGCTCACCACCAGCAGCGGGGGGAGCTCACCGGCCGGCGCCACGCAATCACGATTCGAGGGAGCGTAGTAGAACGCGTGTACCGTCAGCCCATTCTCCGTCGGAAACTCAATCGCGCGCGGCACCGAGATGTACTCCGGATCGACGGTGGCCGCGCTGGACTGCCGCAGCACCTCAAACTCGCGTGTTTCCAGGTCGAGCTGAACCAGCGAGGTGGATTCTGTTGGCGCGCCAGCCGTGAATACGGCCCGCGATTCTGTCGCCGCGAGGCTGCTTATGTCTGCGTATGGGGCGGGAATCTCCTCGAGGATGCCCGTCTCCGAGTCAACATCCGCCAAATGCCACCTGCCGTCTCGGGTGTAGCTACAGACGATGTGGTGCGAAGAGGAGAAAGCATAGGTTGACATGCCGAACACCCACTGAGGGCGTCCGAATTCCGCCTCCATCCGCGTGAGCGGCTCGGACTCACCGTCGCGCCACCGGTAGATGTTCCACCAGCCGGTTCGATCGGAGACGAAGTGCAGCACTCCACCGGGCGACCATTGCGGCTGGAAGATCGACTCAGTGACGCTCCCTGCTACCCATTTCGGCTGAGCTAATGCGCCAGCCGGATCGAACTGAGCGACCCACAGCTCCGTACCATCCCAAGGCATGTTGGGGTGGTCCCAGGTTAGCCACGCAAGTTGCGAACCGTCCGGGCTGATGCGCGGAGAGGAGTAGAAATCGTTCCCCCACGCGAGGATGCGCCCTCCTTGGTCCACGTCAATTCCACGCTCGTCGAGGGCAACGATCGCGTTCAGCGGGCCGATGCTGGGATTGGTGTGGTCCTCCCGGACGAGTATGATGCGGTTCCTCACCCGGTCCATTGCGCCGTCGGCGAACCGGAGTTTCGCCTCCGGTGTGATCGGGCGCGGGGCCGCGCCGCCATCCTGCCGATACACACGCTGATCGCGGAAGTTAGAGAAGTACACGACGTCTTCCGAAGCGAGGAAAGCACCTCCGCCATACTCGTGCACGCGGGTGCGCGCGTTGTACGGATGGGGAGTCACATCGGATACGCGGCCGTCTGGCGTGCGCCGTACGATGACCGATCGCCCTCCCTCCGCGGGACGGCTCTCTGCCCAATAGGTGTTCTCACCGTCAAGCACTACCTCGCCAAATCTGATCATCCCCGAGATGACGAGGTCGGCGGTGATGGGTGACTTCCACGATCCATACGAAGCAACGTGAGGCTCAGTCACGAACACGCTCCTCTCTTGATGGTACTGGAGTGGTGCTCTTCCGCAGCAACTCATTCCCGGGGTACCGCCCAGGTCTCGGCGATGCGCGCTTTGCCGGGCAGGCCTCAACGGGCACGCGCAATGGCCCTCGCGATCCTCCCGGCAACGTGCGCGTTCGATTCCAGCAGGGACTCGTTGGCACGACGGGCTCTGCCGCAGCTTAGCTCATCGATCTTCTGCAGCAGGAATGGTGTCAGATCCCTCCCGCTGACGTGTTGGCTGTCCGCCTCGCGGATGGCCCGTGCGATGAGGTCCTCCGACTCGTCCCAACCGACTTCCTCGCTCTCCGGCACGGGTACGCACACCAGGAGCGCCGCACGCAGACCGAGCGCCACCCGTTCTCGCAGAACTGCGGCGACGTCCTCTGGCGTGTCCAGCCGAGCGTCAACCGGAAGGCCAGAGCTGCGGCTGTAGAACGCGGGGAAATCATCTGTGCGGAAGCCGACCACCGGCACCCCGCACGTTTCCAGATGCTCTCGCGTACGTCGAAGATCCAGGATTGCCTTCGCCCCGGAACACACCACAACGATCGGTGTGCTCGCCAGCGCTGGGATATCTGCCGAAATGTCTTCAGGATGCCCTCGGTGCACGCCGCCGATGCCGCCTGTCGCGAAGACGGAGATGCCTGCGCGGCACGCGAGGGTGATACTCGCCGCGACGGTGGTGCCGCCGTTGAGGCCCCGACCTACTGCCAGCCCCAGGTCGCGTAGGCTGATCTTGGTGGCCGCGCCACCCGATGCGAGCTGCACGACACCGTCACGGGGAGTCCCGACCATCGCGCGCCCATCCAGCACGGATACCACGGCCGGGACGGCGCCCTCGGCGCAAATCGCGGCGGTCATCCTGTCCGTGATGCGCAGGTTGGCGGGCGATGGGAGGCCGTGTGTGATCAGCGCAGATTCCAGCGCCACCACGGGTGATCCGCTGTCAAGGGCCTGAGCGACCTCGGGGGCGACGCGAATCCCGTCGGCGTCGATTGGCCCTCTCCTACGGCTGCGCCAACAGATGGTGTGCTAGGTGCGCGTAGGCCTCGGCAGCGGAGACCACGTCGGACAGGCAGACCCGTTCGTCGGCCGTATGTACCGTCGCGGGATCGCCGGGGCCGAAAGCGATGGTGGGTATGCCAGCCTCGCCAGCGGTGAACACCCCTTCGGTGGAGAAATCGCAGCGGGTCACCCGCGGCCGCCGCTTGGTCGCCGAGCGCACCGCCCGTGTCGCAGCGGCGACCAGCGGATGGTCCTCGGCCAACACCCAGGCAGGATAGGACTGGCGTGCGCGACACGCGTAGCCGGTGTAGCTAGTCGCCCGATACTCCGCCACGTGCACTTCAGCATTTACAGCCTCGCGGGCGATGATCCGTTGCACCTCGGCGAGAGCCCTGGTCTCGTTATCGCCCAGAGTCAGTCGGCGATCGACGATCAGTTCGCAGCGGTCCGGGACGGTGTTTTGGCTGATGGCCCGCGAACAGATGCCAGTCACGGTCAGCGAACCCGACCCAAGGAACTCGTCCTCACCAGAGTGAATCGAGAGCAGCTCAAGGCCGAAGACCAATCGAGCCGCAGTCGTGATGGCGTTGTCCCCAAGGTGTGCGGACGCGGCGTGAGCCGAACGTCCGCGGGTGGCGATGCGCATCTCCATACGTCCGCGGTGTCCGCGGCTGACGTCAAGGCCAGTAGGCTCTCCCAACACAACCCAGTCCGGCCTGATTCCCTCCTCCTCAACCAGCACGCGTGTCCCCAACCCCTCGCAGACTTCCTCTTGGACCACACTCGCCACGACAACATCGCCTCGTAGCGCTGTGCCGGAGTCTTGCAAGAGCTTGGCTCCGTAGATCATCGCGGCCAAACCACCCTTCATATCGCACGCGCCCACACCGTATATGTGATCGTGGCGGATCTCCGCGCCGAAGGGGTCGTGGTTCCACGACTCGGGATCGCTGACAAGGACCGTGTCCATGTGACCGTTCAGCATAAGCATCGGACCGTGGCCTGGCCCGACACGCCCCGTGACATTGCCGATCCGATCGACACGCACGTCCTGGAGGCCAGCAGATCGCATCGCGGCGACGACGAGGTCCGCGACCGCGCCCTCCTGCGTGGAGGGACTGGCGATGCGGACCAGGTCGCATACGAGTGTCGCCAAGCCCGATTGATCCTGACGGCTAAGTCGCAAGGGGCGCATTGTTTCGCTTCCTGGGTACTCGTTCCATAGCGGTCACCGGGAATTGGGGCACGAACTCGGTCCAGTCGGCCACTACCCGCGGCGCGACCCGGATGATACTATAGTCGGGGTTGTACGCAAGGCCGGCGATTGTCTCCCGCTGGGTTTGACACAGCTCGGAGAGTGTGCTACCATCGTAGCAACCGACTAAGCAAGGTGGGGGTACGTCGAGATGCCCAGTCGCTACACCGCCGGTTGAGTGAGTGCGAGCCGGCGGTGCTCTATTGTATCGGCGGATGTACATGCGGAGCCGTGCCCAACTACTGGAGTGAGTGAGATGTCAGAATTACGTATCGTTCCCCTCGGCGGACTTGGCGAGGTTGGCAAGAACATGATGTGCATCGAGTATGGTCCCGACATACTCGTCATTGACGCGGGGATCATGTTCCCCGAATCGGACATGCTAGGCATCAACCATATCTTGCCTGATTGGGGGTATCTCCGGGACAAGCGGGACCGGGTGCGCGCGATGCTCGTCACCCACGGCCATCAGGATCATATAGGCGCGCTCCCCCGCTTCCTGGAAGAGTTCGACGTGCCCGTCTACGCCACGCGCCTGACGCGGGGCCTGATTGACGTCAAGCTCCGAGGAGCTCGGCTTCCGCGCTCAGCCGCGTTTCACACCTATGACCCCGGCGATGTCATCGAGATTGGGCCGTTCGTCGTTGAACCCTATCACGTATGTCACTCCATTCCTGACTCCGTCGGCTTGGGAATAACCACGCCTGCGGGTCTTGTCGTGCACAGCGGCGACTTCAAGTTCGACCACACCCCAGTCGATGGGTGGCCGACGGACTTTGCCAAGCTAGGCGAGTTCAGTGGGCGCGGCGTACTCGTTCTGTTGTCCGACAGCACCTATTCGAATCGGCCTGGAATCACGCTGTCCGAGTCCGCACTCAACGAGGTGTTCGATAAAATAATGCGCGAGGCTCCTGGCCGCGTCATAGTTGCGACCTTCGCGTCGCTGATATCCCGCATTCAGCAGGTGGTGGATTCGGCTGTCAAGCACGGCAGGCGCGTGGCGATCGCGGGCCGGACGATGGTCGAGAACACGAAGATGGCGCGCAATCTCGGGTACCTCCACATACCGGAGGGCTCGCTGCTCACCCTGGGCGAGATAGAGAATCTGCCGGCACGCGAGACCGTAATCCTCGCTACAGGCACTCAGGGCGAGCCGACCTCCGTCCTAAGTCGTCTCAGCACCGGGCGGCATCCTTCGTTGCGCGTGCAAGCTGGCGACACGGTGCTGCTCTCCTCCCACACGATCCCAGGCAACGAGGAGATGACTCACCGGGTCATCAACCGCCTTTTCCAGCGGGGGGCGGAGGTGCTCTACGATGCCGTTGCGCCCGTTCACGTGTCGGGCCACGCCAGCCAGGAGGAGCAGAAGCTGCTGATCGACATGCTCCAGCCGCAGTTCTTTGGCCCCATACACGGTGAGCTTCGTCACCTCAAGCACCACGCAAAGATCGCGCATCAGATGGGTGTCCCTGAGGAGTGCATCGCCGTCGTCGAGAACGGTCATCAACTCACCTGCGATGATCGGCTCCACATTGGAGAGCGCATAAGCGGTGGCTACATTTTCGTGGACGGCGCCCGGGCAGGCGAGATCGGGGCCAAGGTGATGTATGAGCGCGAAGGCCTTTCCCGGAGCGGGTTCGTCACGTTCGTGTTTCGTATGGAGCGTCAGACCGGTCGGCCGGTGGGCCGCGCGCGCCTCGTGACCCAAGGCTTCGTGGACCCCGCTGACTCCGCTCAACTGCTTTCGGAGGCCGAAGAGGTGGCTCTCCGTGCGGCTCGGGTTGCGCCGGGAACGCCTGAGTCCGAGGTGGAGCATCAGGTGCAATCGGCGCTGGCCAGGTTCCTGCGTCGCGAGACGGGACGTCGCCCAGCCGTTACGGCAGTGGCGATTCCCGTGTAGTGCTCTGCACGGCGGCCATCCGAGGCTCGCACCTCGCGGCGCCGTTTGCCGCGAGAGCCACGATCAGGAGACCAGAGTGGATCAAGCTGACAGTATCGCCGGCAAGTCCGCGAAACTGCGGCGAGTGATGGGTCGTTTGGGCAGTGTTGCTGTTGCCTATTCCGGTGGCGTGGACAGCACACTGCTTGTGGCTGTCGCTCGCGAGGTCCTGCCCCCAACGAGCGTTCTCGCGCTCACGGGGCGCTCGCAGTTCACATCGGCTGACGAGATTGAGCGCGCCGCCACGATTGCCGCTGGCCTTGGAGTTCGCCACCTCACAGTCGAGCTTGACGTCCTCGCCGATCCGAGCATCTCTGCAAACCCACCGGACCGGTGCTACTACTGCAAACGAATGATCTTCAGCCGGTTGCGGGAGATCGCTTCCGAGCGCGGGCTCAAGCACCTGATCCACGGCGCCAACATTGACGACCTGGGCGATTTCCGCCCAGGGATGCGTGCAGCCGAGGAGATCGGGGCGCGCGCGCCGCTGCTCGAGGCGGGGTTCACCAAGGCGGATGTTAGAGCTCTCTCACGGCAGATGGGTCTGGTGAACTGGGATCTGCCATCATCAGCGTGTCTGGCGTCACGCGTGCCCTACCACTCGGCACTAACGGGTGACGTCCTGGCGCGGGTAGGCGCGGCCGAGGAGGTGCTCCGTGATCTCCTGTCGGTTCGCGAGCTGAGAGTCAGGGATCATTACCCGGTCGCTCGCATCGAGCTGCCGGTTCCGGACCTGCGGCTGATGATTCGACCGGAGCTGCGCGAGCGGGTTGTCGAGAGGCTGCGCGCGCTGGGCTACCGCTACGTGACCCTGGACCTGGGGGGATTCCGCAGTGGCAGTCTGAACGAAGTGATTCAGGAAGAGGAGTAGGACATGACGTGTGAACACCCGGAGAAGCCCGAGGGTGGGAGATCCAGGGCGCACGGGAGTGCCCCGGCATCCGAGCGGCTGCGTTTCGCCGTGCCTGACTTCGGGCGGGCCGATCGGAAGGGTGTGCCTGAGGTCATCCTCGCCGATGGTAAGACCGCTCAACAGGCTTCAGAGATCGCTCGTGCGTTCCTTGCGCGCACGGGCCGTGCAATACTGAGCCGCGTGGGACCAGAGCTTGAAGCGCGGCTTCGTAGCGAGTTTGAGGGAGAAGCGTCGCTGGAGTGGATCGACCCCGCCCGCGCCGCCGTGCTCCGCCGTCCGGGATATGCCGCGCCAGACAGTGGAGGGCGCGTTGGCGTGCTCACCGCGGGTTCCTCCGATGTCGCGGTAGCCGAGGAAGCCGCACTGATGTGCCGCGAAATGGGATGCAATGTGACGACCGGCTACGATGTGGGGGTGGCCGGGCTCCATCGGCTTTTTGGTCCGCTGCAAGCTATGTTGGATGAGGCAAAGGTCGACGCAATCATCGTGGCCGCCAGGATGGACGGCGCCCTTCCCTCGGTAGTCGCGGGGCTCGTGGATGTGCCGGTGATCGGACTCCCTGTGTCCGTAGGCTACGGTGCGGGTGGGGGCGGTATCGCCGCGCTATATTCCATGCTCCAGGGGTGCGCGCCGGGCATGAGCGTCGTCAATATCGACAACGGCATCGGCGCGGGGGCAGTCGCGGGCCTCATTGCGAACCGGATGGCGCGGGCCCGGCAGGCGGCTCGCGGACAAGTCGAATGACGGAGCGAATCCTCTACCTCGATCTCTTCTCGGGTGCCAGCGGGGACATGTTGCTGGGCGCCCTGGTCGACGCCGGGCTCTCTTTGGAGCTGCTTCGCGCGCAACTGGGCAAGCTGGATCTCGGTGGCTATGAGCTTGAGGCCGAGGTCCAACTGCGCCACGGGATTGCAGGAACGAAGGTGCACGTCCACGAGCTGGCTCAAGCTCACCCGGCTCGGCACCTTGCGGATGTCCGTGACCTACTGGCTGCTAGCCCCCTCTCGAGCCGCGTGAGAGACGCGAGCCTCGCCGTGTTCGAGCGCCTGGCTCGAGTTGAGGCCCACATCCACGGGACGTCGCCGGACCTGGTTCACTTCCACGAGATCAGCGCTGTGGACAGTCTGGTCGACATTGTGGGCTTCGCCATCGCCATGGAGGCGCTCGAGGTAGCGTCGGTGTATTCGTCACCAGTCCCTCTGGGCAGCGGCACCATCACGGTAAGCCACGGCGTAATCCCCGTGCCTGCCCCTGCTACGCTTGCGCTGCTGGCAGAAGTCGGCGCCCCTACTGTGCCGCACCAGGCCCAGACTGAGATCGTCACCCCAACTGCGGCTGCGATCCTCGCTCAATACGCGGCCTTCCGACGGCCTGCGATGCACGTCCGAGCTGTCGGATACGGCTTCGGAACCAAGGAGTTTGCTTGGCCAAACGCGCTGCGCGTCTGGCTTGGCGAGGACGGGGGACGGGCCTGGGCGAAGAGCGATCACGTCATCCGGATCGAGTGCACCCTTGACGACACCACGGGAGAAGCGCTTGGGTACGCGATGGAGCGGCTGTTCGAGGCCGGTGCCCTGGACGTCTGGTTTGCGCCAGTGCAGATGAAGAAGAATCGGCCTGGCACGGTTCTGTCTGTGCTAGCTCGTCCCGAGGAGGCCGAGACCGTCGCGCAAGTCGTGCTGCGCGAGACGTCGACGCTGGGCGTCAGGCTCTCGCCGCCTCTGGAGAGGACCGTAGCGGCGCGCACGGTGCTCACAGTTGAGACTCCTTGGGGCCCTGTGCGAGTCAAGGAGAAACGGCTTGGGGGGGAGTCCGTGTCGGCCTCGCCCGAGTACGAGGATTGTGCCCTCATCGCGCGGCAGCAATCGATACCGCTGGCTCAGGTGGTCGCCACAGTGATGCGCCTTGTCGAAGTTGGCGGAAGCAGTAGCCCGGTCCCCGGCTTGGATCGCGGCCGGTAGCGCTCAAAGTAGTCGAGCGATCCCGCGAACGAACGACACCCGCCCCGCCTGGCCCTTTCCCAAGTGCGTGCTTCACTATTCGTCTTCGACAACCTCGGGCAACAGGCCCATCCGGCCCAGCGCCTCGACCAGTCTGGGCCAGTCCTGGTGGAGCGCGATCGCCGTCGCGGGGCCGACCTGCTCCTGCAGCAGCCGTCTCGTCGCGGATGCCTGGAGCGCCTGGTCCATAAGCTCGGAGCTGGCAAGCCGCAGTAGCCCGACGGTTTCGAGCTTCGCCTCGGACCCGTGGGACTCCCAGCGGGTCAGGGCGCTCTCGTAGACGCCGGGCACCGGGACGTCGCTCGCTCGGCGCAGGAACTCGAGAACGCGGTCCACTCCGATTCCCTGCTGTCCAGCCCGCACCAGGGAACCTGGGCTAAGACGATAGTCGTACGTGTCACCACTGCGCAGCCAATCGGCAACTCGCGCCAACTGGAAGCGCTCGAATCGCCGACCAGACGGGACTCTAATCGTGAAGTCGGGCAGAAGCGACACGGCTTCCGTGGCCGCGTCTGACGGCGGGTCTGAAAGCCCCACGAAGGCGGATCCCGCCGGAGTAAGGCAGAATGCCGTCGGTGGTGCACCGAAGCCCTCCCCCCCCGGGTCCACCAGCCCCAGCCACGCCAGCGGCGCCAAGAGAAGGTATCGAATGACGGCTCCCTCCACCTGGCCCCAACTCTCGAAGCCCGTGAGGTACTCCCCCGTGGCCGCATCCCGGAGGTACCACGAAGCATAGTCCCCGTCGGGGCGCTGGAAGTCGGGGTCTGCCTCCCTGATGCCGTCCACGAAGCCGTCTATGGGATACCAGACGTCCGGCGCACAGGCCGCAAGATGCCGCAGTACAGTCCGGCGCGCGAGGCGCGGATCGTTGCGCCACGTGCCGGACTGGTCAGGGACGAGGGAAGCGACACGGAACAGCTCGTTCCACCCTGTCGTGTTGAGCCAGGCTTCGGCCAGCGCTTCACGCTGGTCCACAGACGGTGACTCGAGCCAAGCCGTGACGGGTCCCGGGCTGACGCGGAGTCGCCCGTCGTCGGCAGCCTGGAACCATGCCAGATCGCAGAGCAATCGGGTCATAAGCTCGAGCCGGGCGGAGTCCTGGCAGCGAAACCAGCGCGACAGCAGGGCCTGATCGCTTGTCCGCCATTCGGCGTCGGAACTTGGCCGGGGGCGAGCAGTCTGAACGAAAGCAAGCAGTGTGCAGGCGTCATCGAGGAACTGATCTCCGGCATTCTGTGTGATCCCAGGTGCCTGGATCGGTTCGGACCTCACGCTTGGCCGTGATGCGCCTTGAGCAGGGAGGTCGGATCGCAGCTCGACAGGAACAGACACGGCCTCATATGTTCCATGCGGGGTCTGCTGGAACGCGCTGCACACGAGTCCCTTGTACCATAGTCCTTCCGCTGCCGACGCTGGCTCGCGCCAGGGCTGTTCTCTCTCCATCCTGGACGGACCCATTGCACGGATTTCGCCCCACCGGCGAGCGA
>JAUVSX010000210.1 GCA_030596915.1 Chloroflexota bacterium
GTGGTCCGCTGAGGTTCGTTCGTCACTGCCGGCGAGCCGCTGCATCTACGCGGAGTGTTGGCGCGCCAAGACGCGGCGGGCTCGGCTAGGTGCTGCCCTGGTGCAGCATGTGGCATTCTTACCATTGCAGGGAGAAGGCGAGATGGCGGATTCACCAACACTGAACGAACGTATCGAGGGATGCCTGGTTGGGGCAGCAATAGGCGCCGAGCTGGGCTGGTACCGCTATGTCTACCCCGAGCGCTTCCGGGTCGCAACCGCGGAAGAGCTCTTCGGCTTGCAGCTCACCAGAGCGCCCGACGACAAGCTTGGGCCCGCAAACGCCGGGCTCTTGAGCCCCGGCCAGAACCGCGTCTGGGCTGAGAAATCGACCGTCCTGATAGACCTCGGCGTACGGGCGTACGTCAACAAGCAGGGGCGGGTCACACCTGAGGATTTCGGGGGGGAACTGGCCGGAGACGAGGCCATCGCGTGTCCCGCGTTCGCGCTCGACGCCTTGCACACGACGCAGGAGCTGCTCAAGGAGGGTATCCAGCCTCGGATCGGCGGGCTGGGAACTGCTCCCCACGGGCTCCTTGTCCCCGCGATGCTCGCGGTCGGCATCTATCACTACGGAGATCCGGAGTACGCCTATCTCGATGGCGTCGAGTTGGCCTCCGTTGCGCAGCCACGGTTGGGCGCTGACTGGTCGGGCCTGGCAGCCGCGGCTGTGGCGGAGGCTCTCAACCCCGCACGCTCGCCAGAGAATGTCGTCGAGACGGTGCTCCGCTTGGCGCACGAGAACAACAAGGACGTCTTCTATGAGCTCAACTTGGCGGCCCGCCTGGCGAGTCGCTTCGATGGCAATAACTCTGATGCTGACCTGAGCTGGTGGTACCACGGTGCGGGCCGCTACGATTCGGTGCGCAGGCCCAACTTCCTGGCCAACGATCCTCTGGCCTTCGTGTTGCCGCTCCTGATCCCGTTTGACGAAGATGCTCGGAAGCTCCTGGCGCTGCTTCTCTGGCCGGAGGGAGGCTGGATACCGGGTAACCACCTGGTGAATCCCGTCCTGGCCGGCGCTCTACTGGGCGCCCGCCCCGGGCGAGAGGCTTTCGATCCGGAGTGGCTCGCGTGGGCGGAGCCCATCGCTGCGCCCTGGTTTGCTCTCGAGGCTGTGGTTGCAGGTCGCACGAGACGCGAGGCCGAGATACTCCGCACGTACGAGACGCTGGCCGAGGAAACGCCGGACGGTCGGCCGCTGCTCGAAGACAAAGTCTACGGGGCTCTACTTGCGGGCGCGATCGGCAACGCGATGGGATCCTCGACCGAGTGTATGCTCTACGGCGAGATCGACGAGCTGTACCCGGGGGGAGTCACCACGGTGCTCGATCCGGGACGGTTGGAGCGTGAGGACGACAATCAAATGGCGATGTTCCTGGTCGAGACCTACCTGCAGCGAGGCGGCAAGCCAGTCCTGGCGCGACACTTCGGTAGGACCTGGTACGATCGCCTCAACCGCGACCACTTCTTCCCACTGTGTATGGGGGCAGTGTACGATCTGATCCGGTCCGGCTGGGACCCGCGGATCTCCGGGCACTGGGCCGTTGTCACCGGATCTACGGTGATGTGCATGGAGCCAGTGGGCATTTTCCACGCCGCCGATCCGGAGTTCGCGGCCATCGATGCGACGGCAATCTCGTATATGTACCAGCGCGGACTCGACGTCGTGGCGGCAACCATCCTGGCCGCGACGGTTGCCGAGGCACTTGATGCGGATGCGTCCGTCGAGAGTGTGTGCGAGGCGGCGCTGAGAGCAGCGCCGGCCGAGCCCTGGAAGACATTCGATCGCCGGCGATTCGCAAGCTGCCACGAGTACATCGAAGCTTGCCTTTCGGTCGCGGAGAAGTACGACGACGTGATGGCCGTCCGCCAAGAGCTCTATCAGAAGTGCCTTCTCTACCATCCCATCGACCCCATCGAGTTGCTCGGCTTTTCCCTCGCGATGTTCCTGGTCGCGCAGGGCGATGTGCGACAGGCCGCTATCGGAGGAACGAACATCGGGCGCGATTCGGACACGATTGCCGGACGAGGCGCGATGTTCGCGGGGGCTCTCAACGGCCCGGCCGGCGTTCCCGCGGAGTGGATGGCGCTATTCAGCTTACAGTCGCTCGAGCGCATCCGGGCCAACGCCAAGCAGCTCACGGAGCTTGTTCTGGTGAAGAAATCAGAGACGTTGCGGACACGGCAGTCCATCGCCCGGCAGTGAATGCGTGGCACGTCTGCTCGCGCTGGATAAGAGGGATCGAGTGAAACCCACAAAGGAGAATGGCACGATGATTGAGGACACAGCACTCTACAACAAGGTCTTCGGATGCTACGCGCTCGGCGCGATCGGCGACACCCTCGGGCGCCCGGCTGAGGGGATGAACTACCCGGACATCGACGCCAAACTCGGCCGGCTCGAGGATCCATTCGCACTGATGACAGGCGAGGAGAATTTTGAGATCGGCACCGACGACACGGCCGTGGGCCAGATTCTGAGCCACTGCTACATCGATCATGGCCGCCAGCCCACGGTCGAGGAATATGGTGAGTATTGGCTCAGGGAGATGGACCCGCTCAAGTTCTTCTACTGCCTCCGCAACACCTACGAGCTGTTGAAGATGGGCTACTCAGCCCGTATGACGGGTATCTTGAACATCGTCACTGGCTCCGGCCTGATGGCGATCCACCCGGTAGGTATCTTCAACGCGGGCGATCCCGATCGGGCCTACGTTGATGGCACGAACATGGCGGCGCTGGTACAGCGCGACCTTGACATGTTTATCCCCGGCGTCATCGCGGCCGCCGTCGCCGAGGCGTTCCGGGCTGGTGCGACCCACGAGACGATGATCGAGGCCGCCATCCGGGTGGCCCCATCGAAACCGTTCGTGACCTTCGATGAGCGCGACCCAGACAATCTCAAGGACACTCTGGTCCAGGCCGTTGAGATCGGTCGGAAAGCCCCCGATGTCTTCGCGGCCCGCGCTCCCCTATACGAGCACTGTCTGCAGTACCACGCTATCGATCCGCAGGAGGTCTTCGCCCTCACGTTTGGCATCTTCGCGGCTGCCAAGGGCGACACCCGCGCCGGCATCGTCGGGGGCGCCAACATCGGCCGCGACGCTGATACCATTCCCAGTCTTAACGGGCAGATGCTCGGCGCACTGAACGGCATCGATTCGGCGCCCAAGGAGTGGGTGGAAGGCCTGAAGAAGACCCGCAGCTACGCGCCGCTGCACCGGACGGCCGTCGGCATGACCGAGCTTCTGATTCGCCGCACGAGAGAAGCCCAGGAGCGGGCGGCCGAACTCGAGGCGATGCTGTAGCGCCGCCCCGACGCCCTGATCCGCAGCCTCGGGATAAATGCCTGCGCGCGCGCAGGGCTGCTCCTGGCAGGCGGTCCTGCGCTTGGCAGGTGGTGTCCCCCTGCTCCCCACGGTTCACGCTTGAGCGGGCTCTGCACTCGTAGGTGCCTGGCCCGGACTGGCGTTGCCCCCTGCCGGCGGGCGAGGCGCTCAACCTCGAACATCTCGACGAACCGCGCCACCGGAGGGAGTTCCATCGTCGCGTCGCAGGCCCGCAAGTTCGGATTGCGCACGACGGGCCACTTCGGCCTCCCGGTCGGCCCCGCTGCCGATGCGACCACGTGCATCCTCGATCCTGCTGTACGAGAACGTTACGCCGGCCGTCTGCGTGCGTTCTTCCGCGACTTCGACGCCGATGACGTCATGATCTACACCTACGCTCAGCTCGCGTGGTTGTGCAGCGAGTTCGGCGAATGCCCTCGCTGCGCCGGCATTCCGCTGCACGAGCGCGTCGGTCCGTTCCTCGAGGAACTGATCGTCGCTGTGCAAGAGGGCAGGCCCGGCGCGCGGCTCTGGTGGGAGCCCTGGGAGCTCTCCGAGGGCCAGGTGTTTACCGTCGTCGATCGCATCAACGCGGACCATTTCGGCCTGATCCTCCGCAATACGATCGCTTAGGTCCAGCGCGTGAACACGACGGACCTCTCATTCCGCAACACAGCCCGGATGGCGTCCCGCCGGAACGTCCTCGTCATCGGCGAGGCATTCGTGGGAAGGTGCGGGGAGGACATCGCACCTCTCGCGCATCTGGCCTGTCCAGGCCTGGTCTACCAGCAGCTCGATGCGCTGCACCGGGCTGAGGGCATTGTAGGCGTCAAAGAGACCTACGGGTTGGTGCCCGCGCCCACTTCTCAGCCAACGTCGCGCTCTTCTCATCGTACCTGCGATCGCCGGATGCGCTCTTTGCGGCACTCGTGGAGCCGATCGCCGCCGACTACGGAATGGCAGCCAAGGGGCCACTGTTGGAGGCTTGGGAGGTGACGGCTCAGGCGATGGAGTTCTTCCCGTGGAACGCCAGTTGGCGCCTTCGCAGGATCTTTGAATACGCGCCTGACACGGACTAGCACGAGATGCCATCCGCGGTCTGGATGACACCGTCGTGGCAGACAAACCGGCGGGGCGTTTACATGACGACCGAGCAGCAGCGGCAACACCCCTGGCTGCGCGAGGACGTCGGCCTGCGCGCCTGTCTTGCGGCGCGCGAGTTTGGGCGCGCGGCCGCCCTGCTCACTCAGGCAGTGCACGCGGCGTCTGATCGCCAGGGCGACATCCGCCTCCAGCGTCTCGACGTGGAGCACGCGGCGCAAATCGCCCGCAGCTTCGGCGAAAGCCTGCTCGCCCACCGTGCGGACGGGTAGGGATTCGCCCAGCGGGCGGCACAGCATTTGACTTCCCTTGCCCACTCGGACTATAATCCTGCCACGATGCTCAGCGTGCTCATCACTGCCTTCCGCGAGGCGGAGACTGTCGGTCGCGCAATCGCTGCATTCCTCGTCGAGCTGCCCCCGGATGCTGAGCTCCTCGTCGTCTGCCCTGACCCTCAGACCACCGCAGTCGTCGAGCACTACCAGGAGCAGTACCCAGCGGTGCGCCACGTTCGCGACTCTCAGCAAGGCAAGCCCACCGCGCTGAACGTCGGCCTTCGCGCGGCGAGCGGCGAGATCGTCGTCCTCAGCGACGGGGACGTCTTCGTCGATGAGGGTGCCCTTCCCTGGCTGCTAGCGCCGTTCGCCGACGCCAGGGTGGGTGCGGTCAGCGGACGCCCCGTCAGCACGAGCCCCCGGAACACCGTCCTGGGGTACTGGTCGCACCTGCTCACTGACGCGGGCGCACACCGCACCCGCCTTGCCCGCAGTAAGGACAACGAGTTCCTGGTCTGCTCGGGCTACCTATTCGCGGTCCGCCGCCATCTGGTCGAAGAGCTGCCCAAGGACGCGCTGGCCGAGGACGCCGTCATCTCGCATCGGGTCGCGCAGCAAGGCTTCCAGATCCGATACGCACCCGAAGCGCGCGTCTTCGTGAAGTACCCCAGCACCTACCGCGACTGGCTGCTTCAGAGGACCCGCTCGGCAGGTGGATACGCCCAGGAGTACGTGCGCCGGTCGCCCTACCGCATGCGCTCGCCCTGGCTCGAAATCCTGAGAGGGACCCCGCTCGCGCTGCGCTACCCGGGAACTGCGCGCGAGTGCTGGTGGACGCTGCTGTTGTTTGCAGCCAGGCTTCACCTCTGGCTGCTCGTGCTCGTCAACGTTCGGGTGCTTCGGCGATCGCACCGCGCGCTTTGGAAGCGGGTTGAATCAACCAAGTGAGGATCGCCGCGGCCTGTCAAGTGGATCTGCCCTCCACGTGTGCTGGAGCGCCCCCCTTGCCCCCGACGTTGCGGTGGCCTGATCCCGCGATATAATTCCAACACCAACGGAACGGTTTCGCCCAGGGGCGAAGTCCGTCATAGTTGCGCCGGCAGACTCCCAGCTCGATAGCAGTGCCGGAGCCGAAACCCAACGCAGGAGGTATCCGTGGAGTTCTCAGAGCTGATCACCAAGCGATATAGCGTGCGGGCCTA
>JAUVSX010000399.1 GCA_030596915.1 Chloroflexota bacterium
AAGTTGGCGAATCCCATCAACATCCACGTCATCGTGAAGATCTTACCCGACGTGGCGATGATCTTCATTCCCTCGGGAAGGTGCGCCTGCACCTCGTGGAACTTACCGAGATCGAGCTGGGCAGCGGCGTCCCAAGGGAACGTATCGATGTCCGCCTCTGTGTGGATTCGCGGATGCTTCCACAGGTTCCACGCTTCGTCATCGTCCGAGTCCACGGCCTCCTGGTCTGGCGTGACCGCTCCCTGGATGACCTTCGAAATCTGGGAGTCCTTCGTCACCCCTCCGGGCCGCATCATTCCGACCGTCAGCAGCGTGTAGTCGTACCCCGCCCCGGTCCAGAAGGCGACCTGGGCAGCCACGTCCTCGTCCACGACGGGCCTTCCCAGGAACTGGCTCATGATCGAGTAGTCTACAGCCGCTTCGGCGAGGGGCACCCGGTCTGGCTCCTCGTGGTGTAGTGTGGTGACCACGCGGTTGAAGTCGGGGCTCGGCTCGAACTCAGGCATCACCTGTTTTCCATCACCGGCCCCGCCACAGCGTGCGGCCACCATCGACGAGGATGGACTGGCCGCAGATGAAACTGCCCAGGTCGGAGCACAGGAAGGCGACGAGTGCCCCGACATCCTGGGGGGGGGAGAGGCGCCCGACGGGCACCTGTGCCGAGAGTTCTGCCCGCTTCTCCTCGGTGTCGTAGCGCTCGCGCAACAGAGCGGTATCGACGACGCACGGATGCACTGTGTTGACCCGGATGCCCTTGCGCGGGAGCTCGCGCATCATCCCACGCATCATGCCGTCGAGCCCAGCCTTGCCCGCGGGGTATGCGACGCTGCCCCCCCCGCCATCGAACACGGCCGACGAGCCGACGAACACGATATCGGCCCGGCCGGCCTCAAGCAGCCAGGGCAGCGCGACCTTCACGGCGCCGAACGAAGCCGTCAGATTGGTGTCGATGGTCCGCTGCCAAAGCGCCACATCCATCTCTTCTATCGGAGACGCCCAGTTCTTGCCTACGTTGGGCACGACGATGTCGAGGCCGCCCATCCTCCCCGCAGCTTCCGCTGTCACCCGGCCCATTTGCGCCTCATCACCGGCCAATGCCGCGTGGGCGCTCACCAGTAGGGCCCCAGTGTTCAGATCTGCCTGGAGCGCGGAAGCGGCCTCAGCCCCACGGGCCGAACCCGTGTGTGTGAAAGACACCCGCGCGCCAGCCTGAGCCAACGCGCGCACGATGCCAGCACCGATGCCCCGAGATCCCCCCGTCACCAGCGCCTTGCGTCCGGTCAGATCAATCGTCAGCATAACGCCACCTACCCAATTAGGCTTTCGCGGAGGCCGGCCCAATGCCTGGGGGGGACAGATTGAACGCCATCACGCGGTAGCGCCCATCCTGCCCGGAGAGGATAGACAGATGGCCGCGCCCCATGTAATTCTCGATCATAGTCGGTTGGGCATTGTCGCAGAAAACCCACAGGACTGCCATGAAGAGCACACCGTGGCCCACGACCAGAATGGGCCCGCCATTCCTGCTGCCCAACCCATCAAGGAAGCCCTTGAACCGCGCCGTGACGCTGTCAAGCGTCTCGCCGCCCGGAAACGCCGCACTCGCGTCGCCCTGATCCCACTCCCCTATGACTCCCAGGTAGGTCGCCAGGCTGTCCGCATCCACGGGTCCTCCATCGAGGTCGCCAACGTCTACTTCCCAGAGCGCCTCGCTATAGACGACCGGCAGACCACAATGCTCGCTCGCGATAGAGGCGGTCTGCCTGGTACGGAGCAGCGGGCTCGCGTAGATGGCCGATAGGCCGGACCGGCTCAAACTCTTGGCCTGTGCTGTTGCCTGAGCCACGCCCGCATCCGTCAGCGGCGGGTTCAGCGCGTGAACAGCAAAGACGCCGCTGGCATTGCTGGCGCTCTCGCCGTGCCGCAGCAGGTACAGCTTCACGACCCGTCTCCCCTCGATCTCATCAGACGCGCTCCCAGGTGGGCCCGGCGAGCCAGACCCGCCCACGGGTGAAGGTGGCCAAGCGACATCAGTCTGCCGTGGTCCGGCGGGTGCCCACTCGCCCGACCCTACGCACCATCAGTCGCTGCTCGTAAGTCGTACCTCCAGGTCGTATCGATCGCCGCGCCACAAGGAGTGCAGGAACTCGACCGGATCGCCGCGCTGGTCGAAGGTCGTGCGCTCGATGACAAAGAGGGCGTCTCCATCCTCGATCCCCAGCAACTCCGCCTCGGCCTGGGTCGCGGCGCGCGTGCGTATGACCTGGTCGGCGGCCTTCAGCTCAAGGCCATATTCGTTCTTCAGCACGTAATAGAGCGAACCCGCCAGATCAAGCTCGTCCAGGCTGGACGCCAGGTCACAGGGGATATAGGACCATTGCAAGCTGATCGCCTCGCCATTCGCCATTCGCAAACGGTGTAACTCCCACACCTCGTGGCCGTCCCCCAACCTCAGCTCGTGCTGGATGTGTGGCCGGGGCACCGCGCGTGCCAAGCTCAGTACTCGCGTCGTCGGAATCCACCCGCGAGCTCGCATGTCCTCGGTTGAAGAACAGAGCTTGGTCAGATCGAGCTCAACACGGCGCCTCTTGAGAAAAGTGCCCCGTCCCTTCTCCCGGTAGACCAGACCCTCCCGCTCGATGACCGCAAGAGCGTGGCGCACCGTCCCTCGTGTGACCCCGAATATGTCGCAGAGCTCGGCCTCCGACGGGAGCGCGACCTCGCCCTGCTCCGGGTCAGCGTCGCTGTCCTCGATCGCCTCTCGGAGAAACTGGGCAATCTGGTAGTAGTACGGGACTGGGATGGACCGGTCGATGCGGCGTGCGGTTAGCTGTGCGTGGAAACTCATAGTGACACCCCTCCCCGGCTGCCTACACGTCTATACAAGGTGCACAAGAGCGGGAGCGTCGCGATTGTAGCAGGTCGCTAGGGCGTGTCAAGAGAGGGCGTTTGTGGGCCTGTTGAGAGAAGGGTCCGCACGCGCGGCCCACTCGGCCTGCACTGCGTCCCAATCCCCGGGCGTGTTAACGTTTCGTATGAAGCGGAGCTGGGCGTCAAAGGGCGCCACCTCAGCAGGTGTCACGTAGCGCACGCTGACGCGAGGGAAGAAGGACACGATGCGCCGTTGCCCTTCCGCGATGACGGCTTCGATCGCCTCGACACAGGTACGCCGGTAGGCCCCGTGGAGCGGTTCGATGTGCTCACCCTGACGGAGCACTGCCACGTCTGATCCCCCAGCCCACGTGGCGAAGGCGCGCACGAGATCAACGCTCAAAAAGGGCATATCGCAGCCGACGGCCAGGGCCAGTTCGTTTGATGCCACCTCGAGGCCTGCGTGCAGCCCTCCCAGGACACCGACACCGCGAAAGCGATCAAGAACAACCGGAACCCCCAGACGCGAGTAGGGCCGGGGATCGCCCGCGACAACGAACACCTCGGCGCACACCTGGGTCATGCGATCGATTACGATCTCGATGAGCGGTCGTCCCCCGAGCTCCAGGAAGGCTTTGTCGCGTCCCATCCTGCGACTGCTCCCGCCGGCCAACACGATGCCGGTCAGGCGTTCGCTGGTCACCTGCACCGATCGGGTCTTGACGCAGCCTCGCGAGTCTTGCTGAGGGTCGCCGTTGCCTTCGCCACACGCCATGGCGAGACATTATAGCGGCGGGCCGCAGTCAGACCAGCCGCGCCCAACCAACAAGCTCGCCCTGACCAATCATCCCGGGGCAGGGCGAGTCGAAATCAGATGCAGCGATGGCGCCAAGAAACAACTACACTGGCTCCACCCGTACGGCGCAGACCTTGTACTCGGGGATCTTGGCGATGGGGTCGAGCGCCGAATTCGTGAGCACGTTGGCTGCGGCCTCGGCGTAGTGGAAGGGGATGAACACAACTCCCGGGCGAATGTGTGGGGTGACGAACGCCGCCAGC
>JAUVSX010000282.1 GCA_030596915.1 Chloroflexota bacterium
CAATCCATCGTAGCCGGCGAACTTGAGGTGGGGACCGAAGAAGCCGCCGCAATTGGCGTCTCCCCACCCACCAGCCGTCTTGGGCGATTGGGCCACAACCGTGAAACGCGAGCCGATCACAGCGGGCGTGCCCGTGAGAGGCCCCGTCAGCAGCCCCAGGATGTTGGTCGGGCCGAGGGGATTGGCGCCGGCGGGGATGCGCTCGTACAAGAGCTTGGCGCCGATGCCATAGCCACCGACGTAGTCCTTGCAGAGTTCCTCGCTGAGTGCCTCCTCCTCCATCGTGCCGCCCGTCAGATCCACGTTCAGAATCTTCCCCATGTAGCCGTTCGCCATCGTAGTCCTCCTTGATCCTGGCTATTCTGAGACCTTGGGTGAGCCCGGCAGGCCGCAGCGAGCAGGCCGGCTCACGCGTGCCTACCCTCCCGAAATCACCGGTATGACGTACACCTCATCGCCATCGTTCAGCTCAGTGTCCAACCCCTGCCGGTAGCGGACGTGCTCGCTGTTCACAAACGCCGCCAGAGAACGGCGGATACGCCCCTCCTTGTCGCACCAGCGATCATAGACCTCCGGCCGGATACCCCCTAGACAGCGGAGGGCCGTGGACACCGACACTAACGTGCCGTCGGGGAATTCCAGTTGCAGCTTCTCGCTGCCGTAGCCCAATGTCACCTGCATTGCTCTGGGCCCCGATCGCAAGCCCCGGCGTATGGTTGGGATCGCCATCCGCCCTCGCCTCCCAGCGCTCTGGCCAGACAACAGTCCGGCCATGCTGCGTGGAGCGAGCCTATACCAGCCGTGGCTCCGAGACCTGTCGCTCTCCCGCTGAACCAGATGATCTATCGAGAACCGATTATAGCGATCCGCAACCCACGGGCAACTCCGGCCGCCGCCAGGGGACAAGATCAGGCTGTCTCTGGTCCCTGCTGCCAGATAGGCCCGACTGCAATGGGAACTGCAAGGGAACCTGATAGTTTTCGAGAGAGTCGGGATGGTATAATCTCAATCGACCGCCGGAGAGATTGGCCAGTCCGGCGGCATAAGTGTGCCTTGCGGTCACGATCAATGCCCAATCACGAGTCGAATGCCACCTCCTCGCGTCTGGCTGGCTTCTACAGCCAGGACATTGATGCGCGAGTCCTTCAGGTCGCCCGGTGGGCGGCTCTGTCGGATGCGGAGGTCGCGGTTCTGCGTGGCGCCGAGGGGCTGGACACCGGTCGCGCAGACCAGATGATCGAGAACGTTGTCGGCACGTATTGTCTGCCGTTAGCAATCGCGGTCAACTTTGTCGTGAACGGGCGCGACGTTCTCGTGCCGATGTGCATTGAGGAACCCTCGGTCATAGCCGGGGCATCGCTGGCGGCCAAACTCGCAAGGGCTGGCGGGGGCTTCCAGGCGGACACGTCCGCGCCGGAGATGATTGGCCAACTCCAGGTGCTCGATGTGCCCGACCTCGATGCGGCGTGTTCCGCCATATTGGCCGCCCAGGAGGAGCTGCTGGCCCTGGCGAATGAGACTGACCCGATCCTCGTCCGCCTCGGCGGGGGAGCACGGGACCTTGAGGTCCGCATCCTGGAGCAGACGCCTGCCGGCCCGATGCTGGTTGTGCACCTGATCCTCGATTGCCGTGACGCGATGGGCGCCAACGCGGTCAATACCGCCTGCGAAGCACTGGCGCCGCGCGTCGAGGCGATCACGGGCGGACGAGTCGCGTTGCGAATTCTCTCCAATCTAGCCGACCGACGGCTGGCGCAGGCGCGCTGCACGGTGCCGGTTGAAAAGTTGGCCTTTCGGGGCTACTCGGGCGAGCGCGTGGCGCGGGGTATTGTGGAGGCGTGGGCCTTCGCCGCGGCGGATCCCTACCGTGCTGCCACTCACAACAAGGGCATCATGAACGGCGTGGACGCAGTCGTGATGGCAACCGGCAACGATTGGCGCGCGGTCGAGGCGGGCGCGCACGCCTACGCCGCGCACTCGGGCACGTACACCAGCCTGAGCACCTGGGGTCGCGACGAGCGGGGCAACCTGGTGGGCGAGCTCGAGATGCCGCTGGCACTGGGCATCGTCGGCGGAGCCACGCGCGTGCACCCCACCGCGCAGGTCGCGCTCAAGATCCTCGGCGTGCAGACTGCCCGACAGCTAGCGGAGATCGTCGCCGCGGTCGGTCTGGCCCAGAACCTGGCCGCACTGCGAGCGCTGGCAACCGAGGGCATCCAGCGCGGGCATATGCGCCTTCACGCCCGACAGGTGGCCATCGCCGCCGGAGCCGCAGGAGATGAGATTTCCCAGATTGCTGAACGTATGAATGACGAGGGCATTGTCCGGTCCGACCGGGCGCAGTCCATCCTGGCTGAAATGCGTGAGCCCATCCCGGAGCCACAGGTGATTGCCAACTATGAGTGAAAGCACCTCGCCTTCCCTGCTCAGACCTGACCGTGACGTAGGCATCGTTGGTTATGGGGCCTACATTCCCCGCTACCGGCTGCCCGCCACTGAGGTGAGCCGCATTTGGACCGGCGGCGTGGGTGGTGTGCCGATCAAGGAAAAGGCTGTGGCGGGTCTGGACGAGGACGTGGTGACCATGTCCATCGAGGCTGCCCGCAACACGATGGCCCGCGCCGGCGATGTAGACCCCGCCAGAATCCGCGCTGTGTGGGTCGGAAGCGAATCCCACCCCTACGCAGTCAAGCCAACGTCGACCATCGTCGCCGAGGCGATAGGCGCGACGCCCGATACTCAGGCCGCCGACTGGGAATTCGCCTGCAAAGCCGGCACCGAGGCGTTCCAGGCGGCCATTGGGTTCGTTGGCTCTGGCATGGCACAATATGCCATGGCTATCGGGGTGGGCACGGCGCAGGCGCGGCCCGGGGGCGCGCTGGAGTACACGGCTGGCGCTGGCGGCGCGGCTTACTTGCTGGGTCCGGCGGAGGAATCCCTGGCCGTCCTGGAGGGGTCGTTCTCCTTCGTCACCGATACTCCGGACTTCTGGCGCCGAGCGTACCAGCACTATCCGTCTCACGGAGGGCGATTTACCGGCCAGCCGGCCTATTTCAGGCACACCCTCTCCGCCGCCGAAGGGCTCATGAGTGCGCTGGGCACGCAGCCGGGGGACTACACGCACGCGGTCTTCCACCAGCCGAACGTCAAGTTCCCAAGTTCAGCAGCGAAGAAACTCGGCTTCACGCCCGCTCAGATCGCTCCCGGTCTTCTCGCCAACGAGGTCGGCAACACCTACGCCGGTTCCTCGCTGCTGGGCCTCACCGCGATCCTTGACGGCGCCTCGCCCGGCGAGCGCGTGCTACTGGTATCCTACGGCTCCGGAGCGGGGGCCGACGCGATCTCACTACACGTCACGGAAGCTGTGCTCGAACGCCGAGGGCGCGCGACTTCCACCCGCGCCTATGTTGCCCGGCGGGTTGAGATCGACTACGCGACCTACGTGCGGTTCGCCGGAAAGCTGAGAGCATGAGAGAAGTCGCGATCATTGGCGTGGGGCAGACGAAGGTTGGCGAGCATTGGGAGACCAGCCTGCGCCACCTGGCCCTGCAAGCGAGCCAGGCCGCCGTGGCGGATGCCGGCGCGAAGCGGGTGGATGCCCTGTACGTGGGCAACATGCTCTCTGGCGAGCTAACGGGGCAGGAGCATCTTGGGGCGCTCGTCGCGGACTTCGCAGGCCTGCGCGGTGTGGAAGCCATCAAGATTGAAGCAGCGTCCGCCGCTGGGGCCGCGGCGCTGCGGATGGGATACATCGCGGTAGCTAGCGGCCTGCTGGATACGGTCGTCGTGATTGGGGTAGAGAAGATGACCGACGCAGCCACCAGCGAGACGACCGCAGCCCTGGCAATGGCGGCCGATGCGGACTATGAGGCATCTCAGGGCCTCTCTCTCATCGCCATCAACGCCCTCTTGATGCGGCGCTATATGCACGAGTACGGCTACAGCCGCCAGGATTTCGCGCCCTTCCCGGTCAACGCCCATCGAAACGCCGCCAACAACCCCTATGCCATCTTCCGGTTCCCCGTGAAGGCGGAGAGGTTCGGCACGGCGACCCCAATCTGCGATCCGATCTCCTTGCTCGATAGCGCACCCATCTGCGATGGCGCGGCCGCGGTCGTGCTGGCGCCAGCGGACGCCGTACGAGGGCTTTCGGCCGCCCCGGTTCGCATCAGGGCCTCGGCCGTGGGTACCGATACCGTCGCACTCCACGATCGCACAGACCCACTCGTGCTCGACGGAGCGGTTCTATCGGCGCGGCGCGCCTATCAACAGGCAGGCGTCGGCCCGGATAGCATCGATCTATTCGAGCTGCACGACGAATTCGGCATTCTAGCCGCGCTCAGCCTGGAGGCCGCCGGGTTCGCTGATAACGGGCAGGGAGTGCGCCTGGCCCTCGACGGTGAGATCGGCGCCGGCGGGCGGATACCCATCTCGACGATGGGTGGCCTCAAGGCACGAGGGCATCCGGCCGGAGCAACGGGTGTCTACCAGGTGGTCGAGGTGGTGCAGCAACTGCGCGGTCTGGCCGGGGCCAACCAGGTGGGCGGTGCGCGGATTGGGATGGCCCAGAGCATCGGCGGAAGCGGCGCGACCGTCATCACACACATACTGGAGAGAGCGGAGTAGCGTACAACGACGACACTGGCGCGGGTTCGGGGTAGCGAGCAGGTCGCCAGCCCCTCAGAACCGCGATTAGAAGTAGCAGGAGGTAGTCAATGGGTATACCCAGCAATTGGAGACTCGCGCAGCAGCGATATCGACTCGTAGGTGAGGAGTGCGAGGGATGCGGTGTGCGCATCTTCCCGCCCCGGGACGTCTGCCCGACTTGTGAGGCGCCTGCCCAGGCCCCGTATGCGTTCAGTGGCCGTGGCGAGGTCTATTCCTACAGCACCGTCTATCAGGCTCCCAAGGGGTTCGAGGAGTTCGTCCCCTACACGGTGGCATTGGTCCAGCTTGAGGAAGGCCCGATGGTGGCCGCACAGATAACCGACGTGGATACCGATGACCTTCAGATCGGCATGCCTGTGGAGATGGTTACGCGCAAGGTCC
>JAUVSX010000514.1 GCA_030596915.1 Chloroflexota bacterium
CAGCTTGGTAACGATATCCACCACTGGTGCAACCAGGGAGGCGGGGCGATCAACGACCTGGACAACCCGGGCAGTCGTGAGGCACTGGTCTTCTACAAGGACCTCTTCGACACACACAAGATCGCGCAGCCCTCGACGCCACAGGATGACTACACGGCCGTGTTCAACGGCTGGCTGGACAACCGCTACGCCATGTGGTGGTGCTGGGATGGCTTCTTCGGGGCGATGAGGACGAACGAGGACTTCTGGGCTGACCAGGTCTCGGCCTTCTTGCCGCCGATGGGTCCCGACAACGCGACAACCGTCACGGGCACCTGGGGCTGGTCCATCAGTGCCTTTTCGGAGCAGATGGATCTGTGTGAGATGTGGTTCGAGTACACGGCGCGGCCCGAGGTAATGAAGCAGCAGATGTACCGTGGGCGTGTCCCGGCCAGGATCTCGCTGTGGGGCGACCCTGAGGTGCAGGAACTGGCCCCGTCGGCGCCGTTCCTAGCGATGCTTGCGGCCGCCGGCGACCTTGTCAAGGCGCGTCCGGTGACGCCCAGCATCCAGGAGATCTACGACGCGGCGGAAGAGCCCATCAGCGCCTACCTGACCGACCAGATGTCGGTGGACGAGGCGATCGAGGCCGCGATGGCCAAGAGCGACCCGATCCTGGAGCGCGATCTGGCGGACTAGGCAGAATCGACCGCAGGCTGGCCGCCGGCTATGCCGAAGCGTCGCCGGAGTGCCCCGGCCAGCCTCGTGTCACGAGAGGCGCCGTAGTATTCAATGAACACGTGCGCGCCCAGGCCAGAGGTGGCTCTGGGTCACGTACGCTCCGTGTCGATGCTGTGGCCGGCCCCTGCCGGTGAGGCGCAATGGTCAACGAGGCCTCGCGGTGGTGGGTACTTGGCTTTTCTGTGTCAGAGTTGTCGCAGAGGCTTTCGCATCGTTAATCTGGACCGAATGGAGGCACATCCTTGAGCCAGAAAGCGAAGCGCGACACGCGGCGATGGCGCCCCGGGCCTGTGAAGCTCTCGACCAGGCGCATGCTGCTGGGCTATCTCCTGGTGGCGCCAGTTGTCATCTGGCGGCTTGCCACCTCGGTCTACCCGTTCCTCTACACGACGTACCTGAGTTTCTTTGACCGGAGCCCGATTCGGAAGACCTTCGACTTCATCGGGTTCGGGAACTACGTCGCTGCGTTCAAGGACTCCAACGTCACTGGCACGATCGGGTTTACGTTCTACTTCACGGTCCTCTCCGTCTCAATCCAGATCGTGCTTGCCCTCGTCTTCGCGCAGTTGCTGAACAGACGATTTATCGGGCGCAACGCTGCCCGCGCCGTGAACCTGTTGCCGTGGGCTCTGTCCGGCATCGTCGCCGGCACGGCGGCGACTTGGATATTCGATCGCGACTACGGTCTGATCAACGACCTGATCTGGCGAGTCTCAGGCGCCCGGCCCCTGTGGCTCTCGGAAGTGGGTCTGGCGCGCTGCGCCGTCGTGCTCACTGACGTCTGGAAGAACACGTCATTCCTCACCGTGATCTTCATCGGAGGGCTGCAGGGCATATCGCCGGAGATCTATGAGGCCGCCAAGATCGACGGCTCCGATGCGCTGCGTTCCTTCTGGTACATCACGCTGCCGCTCTTGATGCCGCTCGTGGTCTCTATGGCCATCTTCATTTCGATATACCGTATTCTCAGCTTCGAGATCGTATACGCGCTTACGTCCGGCGGGCCAGGCATGGCCACGGCGCTGATGTCCTACGTCGTGTATCTACAGGCTTTCCGTGTGGTGAACTTCGGCTACGCCTCGGCGGTCGCGATCTTGCTCTTCCTCCTCGTCCTGGTGGTAGGCGTCCTGGGGTTCGGCGTACTCCAGCGGGCCTGGTCGAGGCTGGGGACCTAGACGATGCTGCCGACAGATGCGCAACGCGCCAGCCGCGCCAAGACACGGAAGAGGTTGGGCAGCATCCTGTTCTACGCTGTCTTGATCATCTTCATGATCTACATCCTGCTGCCGATCTACTACGTAGCGCTCACGGCGTTCACCTCGAGCGACAAGCTTTTCAGCCGGCCGCTGAACTACTTCCCTGAGGGCCTTGGGATCGATCGCTATCGCGAGATCTTCGATTCGCTGCCAATCGGTCGCTATATGTTGAACACTGCCTTCCTCGCGACGACTTCAACGCTGATCGCGCTTTTCCTTAGCTTCCTCGGCGCCTACGCCATCGCCCGGATGAACCTCCCCGGCGCGAACGCCATCCTGATAGGTCTGCTCGCGTCGAGCATGCTTCCCGGCGCGGTGACGGTCATCCCCCTGTTCCAGATGTACCAGGAACTCGGGCTGATGAACACTCTCTGGGGGCTGCTCTTGCTCTACGCCAGCGGCCTCTTACCCATCACCACCTGGGTGCTGGTCTCGTTCATTAAACAGGTGCCCTCGGAGATGGAGGACGCAGCCAAGGTGGACGGAGCTGGGTTCGTGCCCCTGCTAAGGCACATCGTGTTGCCCGTTGTCCAACCTGGAATGGCAACGATGTTCCTGATCAACTTCATCGTGGGATGGAACGAGTTCTTCAGACCGCTGATCTTCGCGCGAGGCCCCGGCTCGAAGGTGATCACCAACGCGCTGTCGGAGGCGCAGGTCGTTGGCAGCTC
>JAUVSX010000111.1 GCA_030596915.1 Chloroflexota bacterium
TCCCTGACAAGCGGGCAGCCGCCTGCGAGATGGCGCGCGCTTTGGCGCCTGGCGACAGGCTTGCTCTGTCGGATGGCACTGTTCACGGTTCGCTACCGCCAGGTATCGAGAGTGTGCCCGCGTGGGTGGCTTGGTTGGCGGCGCTGGCACGCCGGAGGCGTACGTCGCTACTCTCACCGAGGCCGGGTTCGACGCCTTCACTGTAGAAGACAGACGCGAAGTGTTGATCGATTTCGTGGCTGACGTGCGCCGGAAGCTGCTCGGCGCCGAGAGTGTGATTGCGCTGGGTAAGGTGAACGTGGGCGGGCTTGACCTCGCTGAGGGCAAGCGGCCGGCGCGCCGGGCAGCCGAGCTTGTTCAGCGAGGCGCAGGCGGCTTGTCACGGCCTCGCGCGTCCTGTAGTGTGCGACTCCCTTCCTGAGGAAACGACCTCCACCATCCCTCCCCGAGCCAACCCGCGCACCCAAGCACCTACCCCGTTAGCACGTCTCACGATGAGACGAAGGCGTCAGCGCCCAGTTCTTGTGAGTGCCAATTCGGGGGCGTCCGAGCGTGTCGGCGGCTGTCACACCTGTCGCCGTCAGGTAAGAGCACGACACCTTGCGGCGTCTAATGAACAGATAAACGGGGCAAGTCAATCCGCACTTGGAAAGGGGTCAATGGTGCAGAGGTCGGAGTGTAGCAAGAGATGCGATGAATGTGGTGAATGCGTACGCTTGTCCAGGCGAGAGATGATGAAGCGCTTAGCGATCGGCGGGCTTGCACTCACTGGCGTCGGGGGCCTCCTCGCCGCTTGTGCGCCCCTGACTGGCGATGCTCAGGCGTCGTCTCAGGAACTGGCCAGCAAGGCCGCGCCGGAGACAGGAGACGGGTTGGAAAGCGGCGGCGGCACGCAGTCGGTGCCCACGGCGCCCCCACCGGAGGAGAACGGGCCAGGTGAAGAAGCCGAGCAATCGGTCGTGTCGAGCAGTCGTCCTGAAGGCCGCCGGCCCTCGGGGAGTGCGACCGTCGAAATCGACAGAGTCGGTGACCTTGTCTTCGACGCCGGTCAGGTGCAGACGGTTCGCCCGGATATCTTCCAGCCCGGACACTACTCGCTGTTCGACATTCTGGTTCACCTTTCCCAGGAGGGCCGGCTTGAGCTCGCGTACCATTTCGATGAGAGCGCCGACACGCACGTGATTGATGCCATCAATGGTGACGACGGGTGGTGGCACCAAGCCTTCTATTCGGCGGGATGGCCAGAGCCAAGTGTGTTCCGGATGGATATGTACCCGTACAAGTCCAACGCTGTCGTTCGGTCCATGCGTCGCAAAGGATCGTTCCTCGAGGACGTCCTAGCTGCGTTCCGAGACGAAGTGAAGCAGCTCGCCGCCAACAATGGCCACGTGATCATTCCAGAGGTAACGATTGACAGCCCAGTTGGCAGATGGGAGTTCGAGGACGTTGAGGTTATTCCCCACAATGTACGTGCCGACGTGCTGCAGCCCGGGGTCATTACTGCGCTGGACGCGCTTCTGAGCCTGGAGGACCAGGCAAAGCTGGCCCACGTCGGGCTTACGTGGTACGACAGCATCGGACCCGCTGACCCGGTCGACAGCTTCTGGGTCGAAGAGGTGGAGAATGCCCAGGCTGTGGGCGGGTGCGGTTTCGTGTACGAGACGGGACCAAGGCAGTTCTCAGGCTTCCAGGGGAGCCACATCCACATTCCGGCCGACGTGCGCGTGACGGTCTCACCCGAATACGCGCTATGGTTCTGGATTTGCCTGGGTAGGGGAGCGCTCTAGCGCAGTGTCTTCGCGTAACTACTACGTGGACGTGATCCTGGGGCTGCTGGCCACGATCCTGACCGTGTCGAGCCTCCTGCTCTGGGTAGTCCTGCCGCAAGGGTACTTTCCGTCACGTCTCGTGTGGCTTGAGATCCACAAGTGGAGCGGGCTTGCGGTGACAGTCACCGTCATCGTGCACCTGGGCTTGCACTGGCGGTGGCTGCTAAGCATGACGAGACGTCAACTGAGTCGCGGGGCAAGAAGACCACCACCTGTGTCAGTAGTGGGCGACCCAACTCACACCAATCGCGCGGTTGAGCCTGAGATGTAGGTGGGCGCCGACACCTTGAGCCGCTACGTGGCACGCGCAGCGCGATACCACACGCGGGGGCGGGCGGGTGATTCTGCCCGGCCCCGGCCGCGTGTCCGCGAGCACCTGCTCCTCAGCAGTGTGGCCTTGCGAGCCAGAAGCACGGGACTATGATCTGTCGTAGCGCGGGTAGCGGCAGGCGGTCTCTTGAGCACGCAGCCCAGTTGTTGGTGATGCGTGTTAGGCTGGCCTAATCGGTCCGGCTGGGGGCTAGATGCTACACGAAGGGCGGCAAGATGCGAGGCGAGCGTCAGTCGGTATTCGGGGGAAGGTGCCTAAGGTGGCTTCTCATCGTCGGTGCAGCGCTCCTTCTGGGGACGTGCACCGCCAACGTGAGCCGCCCGGGCAGGAGAGTCGAGGGATGTGCCGACGGGTGTGCCGTCAATGCACGGCTACACGAAGGGCCGCTGCGGGTGCTTTCCCTCAACGTACTGCACGGGTTCCCGCGCTTCGAACACCTGGGGCCCCGTCTGGACCTGATCGCCAGCGAGGTTCGGAGACTCGACCCTGACATCGTCTGTCTTCAGGAAGTACCCTGGCGGCCGGGCATAGGGAACGCTGCGGCCTTTCTCGCCGCCGACACAGGCCTGAACCACCTGTACCTGCGGGCAAACGGGGGCCGCCGGGCGATTCTGTTCGAGGAGGGCGTGGCGATCCTTAGCCGCTACCCTTTGCGCGATGTCGGCTTCGTCGTGCTCACGCCGAGCGCGGGGGTCTTCGAGCATCGGGTCGCCCTGCGGGCAACCGCAGATACGCCCTCCGGTGACGTGCAGGTCTTCGTCACGCACCTTACTCACCGTAAGCTAGATATGAATCGGGGTCAGACGGAGTCCCTGAAGGCCTTCGTCACAGCCTCGGCGGCCGGCGTGCCGGCGATCGTGGCTGGGGACTTCAACGCGACAGAGGATTCCATCCAGATCCGGGGTCTCGGCTGGATCGACACCTACTCTGAAGCCAACCAGATCGCGCCTGGATACACTTGCTGCGTGGACGACGTGGCTGCTCCACGAGGCGAGCCATTCCGCGAGCGCATCGACTACGTGTTCCTGGTGGCCGACGCCGCGGAGGCTGTGGTTGTGGAGAGCCGACGCGTGTTCGCCGACCCCTTCCGGACGGATTGGGGCTGGCTTTGGGCGTCCGACCACGCAGGCGTCTTCTCCATCCTGTCGCTCAGCGGACGCGAGCGCGCCTCTGCACCTGGCGATTAGCCGCGCGCCCGCCACCGATCGGCTTCGAGGAAGGCGTCGAGCATCACCTGCTTCTTCTCGATCTCCACTCCGATCCCGCGGCCGTCTCCGTAGTCCGACAGGATGAAACCGCCCTCTGGCGTCGACCACTCGTCGATGAGTAGTCGCGCCTCCTCCCGAATCTCGTCTGGCCCCTTGTGCGGCAACGTGTGCTGGATATCGCACAGCGACTCGAAGCAGATGCGCCCGCGGAACCGGTCGCCGATCTCGCGGATTCCGAGCGCGCGCGGCTGCTGCAGGTTGACGACATCGAGCCCAATCTCGATCAGACTCCCTATGACGTCGTTGACCTTCCCGCAAGAGTGCATCCAGACGTGCCAGCCAGCCTCGTGAGCAGCGTCGAAAATGAGCTTGTAGCGTGGTCGAAAGAACTCGTTCCACAGGGACGGCCTGATGAACACGTTTCGCTGCGTTCCCCAGTCATCCGTGAACGAGAAGCCGTGGATGCGCCCCGGGAAGCGCCTGGAGATGTTGCGAATGATGCTCAAGTCGTACTCGACGATTCGATCAGCCAGTGCCTCCAGCCGCTCGCGATCGACGTACAGGTCTTCCAACGTATTCTGGAACCCGTGCAATGAGTGCAATCGCTCGAACAGCAGCATGAAGATGCCCGTGAGCACATACTTGTCGCCAGCGCCTTCGAAGCCCTCCTCCATCCCGTCGTAAAGCGCAGGGTCGTCCGGGTTGGGCCACTCATATGAGCCCACCGCAGCCCAATCGGCCAGGGGATGCCCCTTGACTTGACCCATATTTACCTTTTCAGATCGGACCCAGAGGCAACCCCACTCATCGAGGCTCTCCGGCACGGTGTGGCTACCTGCCCCGGTCTGGTTCCAGCCTACTTGGTGCACATCGCTCACGCCCAGCGCATCGAACCGCACGGGCAAACGATCAGGATTCCCGAATTCGATCGCCCTGCGAACGATCTCATAGGATGACTGTCCCATCATCGGCGCTCCTTTCCGTGGACAGGGCCCGCCACGGGCCATCATCCACCGTTCCTACCAACCGTTCTTACGAACGATGACGCACAGCCCGTCGTTGGGCAACTGGCGCCGGATCGTTGTGAGGTCCTCCTCGGAAAGCTGGCCATCCACAATGAGAGGCTTGCGCTCGAGGATGCGGCGGAATACTGGCAACATCTGCGGGATAGAGGGAGCGCCCGGGGTCGTCTCCACTGTCACCTGGATAGCCTGCGGACGCTCCACGCGTAGCAACGGGACCACTGTGTGCAGCGACACCGAATGGAGGTGGATGATCGAGTAGTCGAAGGCCCTACAGATCCGTTCGTCCCACGGCAGGTACCAGTCTGCGTAGTGGGTCGGCGAGAGAAAAGCCGACGCGTCGCACTGCGTGCGTACTACCGTGCCTGGCGCCCAGATGCCGAACGGGTTCACGTGGCCGCCTGCGATCTGCGGGATCAGATTGAGCTGCGCGCGGAGCGTATCGATGAATGCCGTCGTTGCGTTCGCGAGAAAGGCACGCAGTTCGTCCGGATGATCATACATGGAGAAACACATCAGGTGCGGCCCCAGCACTGCCTCGGCCAAGTCGCACGGGCCCCGCATGAGCGTCGGTACGACGGCGCGGCGACCGGGGCTCCGTTCCACGAGCTTGCTGGTCAGCTCGAGGAGCAAGTGCAGCCAGCCGTCGCCCTGGCCGCCAGCCCGCTCAGACCAATCGTCCCACGTGCGGACAAAGGCCTCGGTGCGCATGCTGCCCCCTGCGATGGTGGCGCGCACAGGGGTCCCCAGGATGGCCTCGACCCAGGGCACTCGCGGGAACGGCTGGACAACGCGAAGGAGGTCGCCGTCCGTCTCGATTGGGCCGTCTCCGACGGGCGGACCGGCCATCCGGTCTGCATCGAGCATTCCGGGCCAGACAGCGAGGTCTTCGCGCGCGACGGATCCGTCCGCCATAGGCAGCCAGAGATCCCCAAGTGGCTCGTGGTACACCTCGGCGTGCAGGGTGCCCCGGCCCTGCCACCACGCCTTGTGGCGCTCAAGCAGAACGGCGTCGACATGATTGACCGTTGGCGTCATTGGCACAGGACCATTTTACCCTGTCGGACCCATGCGCACCAGAGACGGGGCTATGGACTGGAACGGTGTTTACGCGGTCTGGACACGTGCCGACGGAAATTGCAGATGGGTGCGCACCGGTGAGGGTGGATTCGGCTTCCAGCAGTGGAACTGTCCTATCTGCTCTAGGTCCGGACACCTGAACGCCGCAGCGCCGCAATGAACTCCCCCACCCTCTCGAGCCCGTCGGGCTCGCCGGCCAGACGCACGATTGCGCTTCCGACGATGACGCCGTCCGCGAGACCCGCGACTTGGTGCGCTTGCCCCGGGGACGATATCCCGAAGCCAACCGCCAACGGCTTGCTTGTGAGAGATCGCACGCGCTCGACGAACTCAGCAATCCGCGCTGGCAAGTGGTCCCGAGTTCCCGTCACGCCCGTCACACTGACGAGGTATACGAAGCCCTTCGTGCGCGCGGCAACCAATCGTGCGCGCTCGTCAGTGCTCGTGGGGGCTAGCAGGTACGTGATCGCCATGCCGACCGGTCCACACGAGCGCTCCAGCTCGCCGGCCTCTTCTGGGGGAAGGTCGGGCACGATCAGGCCATCGACGCCTGCCTCGCTGCAGTCGCGACAGAAGGCGCCGATCCCATATGCCACGATGGGATTGAAGTAGCCCATCAGCACAAGTGGCGCCACAATCCCACGCCGACGCAGCGCCGATACGGCCTCAAGGCATCGGGACACAGTCGCGCCCTGTTCCAGAGCCACCTGCGTGGCCCGCTGAATCACCGGCCCGTCGGCCAGCGGATCGCTGAATGGCACGCCTAGCTCCAACATGTCTGCGCCGTTGGCGAGTGCGGCCTGGGCTAGCTCGACCGAGCGATCCACCGTCGGGTATCCGACTACCCGGTACGGCGTGGGCGCAGCCCGACCCTCCGAGCTGGCCGACACGAAGACCTCCCCGATCCGCTCGGCGCCCATCCCAGCGCTCACTGCTGGCCCCCACCCGCGCTCATCACAGTGGCCAGGTCCTTGTCGCCCCTTCCGGACAAGCAGACCACAAGTGACTGCTCAGAGCTCATCGTGGGGGCTCGCCTGACGGCCTCGGCAACCGCGTGGGCCGATTCGAGCGCCGGAATGATACCTTCCCTATGGCACAGCAATCTGAACGCCTGCAGCGCCTCCTGGTCGGTCGCGAAGGTGTACGTCACCCTGCCTTGCTCGCGAAGAAAGCTGTGCTCTGGCCCCACCGATGGGTAGTCCAGACCTGCTGACACCGAGTGCGTAGCAAGGACTTGGCCGTCGTCATCCTGCAGAAGGAAGGATCGCGTGCCGTGCAGGACCCCCACCCGTCCGCGGGTTTCGTCTGCGAACCGAGCGGCGTGCTCACCCGCCTCAATGCCACGGCCGCCGGCCTCCACGCCCACCATAGCCACAGGGTCGTGGAGGAACGCGTAGAAGAGGCCGATGGCGTTCGAGCCGCCTCCTACACACGCGATCAGGCAGTCCGGCAGGTGGCCCTCAGCTTCGAGGACTTGAGAGCGCGCTTCGCGTCCGATGATCGCCTGAAAATCGCGTACCATCATCGGATAGGGGTGTGGGCCAAGCACTGAGCCGAGCAGATAGTGGGTCGTCCGTACATTCGTCACCCAATCCCGTATCGCCTCGTTGATCGCGTCTTTCAGCGTGCGGCTGCCGGCGTTGACCCCTCGCACCTCGCTGCCCAACAACCGCATGCGGTCAACGTTCGGTGCCTGTCGGCGCATGTCTTCAGTGCCCATATACACGACGCAGTCCATTCCCAATAGCGCAGCGGTGGTCGCGGAGGCGACACCGTGCTGACCCGCTCCCGTTTCCGCCACGATCCGCCTCTTGCCCATCCGCCGCGCCAGGAGCCCCTGGCCCAGGGTGTTGTTGATCTTGTGGGCGCCAGTGTGGGCCAAGGCTTCTCGCTTGAGGTAGATACGGGCCCCTCCGCAAAGGGAGGTCAGGCGCTGCGCGAAGTAGAGCGGGGTCGGCCGGCCTGCGTAATCCCGCAACAGCCCGTCGAGTTCGGCCCAGAAGGCTCGGTCGCTCCTGGCATCCGCGTACGCCTGCGAAAGCTCCTCGACTGCCGACATAAGCGTCTCGGGCACGAAGCGCCCCCCAAATGCCCCGAAGTATCCACGATCGTCCGGCACGGTTGCCGGCGCCTGAGCGATTCCACTCGGAGGATGGCTCATATTCGTTCCACTCCCTGACAACCGCCCTTCGCGGATGCGACGAATAGTCGAATCTTGGCGTGGTCCTTGCGTCCCGGCGCTGCCTCCACTCCGGATGAGACATCGACACCCCACGGACGTGCGGTCGACACTGCCTCGGCCACGTTGCGCGGCGTGAGGCCTCCGGCAAGGATCACGCGACCAACTCGAGCCGCGCGACTCGCCAACTCCCAATCGAACGCCACTCCGGTGCCACCGGGGCGGCCCGGGACGTAGGCGTCCAGCAGGTATGCCATCGGGCGGTAGCGATCCATCTCCTCCAGCGCGCATTCGCCCCGCACGCGCAGACCCTTGATCACCTTGAGCCCCTCGGCGGTCAGCAGATCGACATCATTGGGCGGCTCGGAACCGTGAAGCTGCACGACGTCGAGTCCGCACGTGCGAGCAATCTCTGAGACTCGAGTTGGCGGCTCGTCCACGAATACGCCTGCCAGGCCGAGCGCCCTGTACTCAGCGCGTAGCTCTCTGGCAATGGCGCGCACGACGTCCACCTCGACAGCGCGCGGGCTTGGCGGGTAGAACACGAACCCAAGCAGATCAGCCCCTGCCTGGGCAGCCGCTAGCGCATCCGTCTTGTTGGTGATCCCGCAGATCTTGACCTTGGTCACGGGTGCCCGCCGCCGGCGAGCTCTCGCACCTCCGCCGGGATGCTGGTCGCGGTGACGATGGCCGCGCCTACAAGCACTGCATCGGCCCCCATCTGCGCCA
>JAUVSX010000121.1 GCA_030596915.1 Chloroflexota bacterium
CGCGCTCTGTTGGCCCTACGGATCGTGTGGAGGAGAACTCTCGTTGGAGACGGAGGGGACTGTCGATCTCTGGCGCGGGGTCGAGTGCGCAGTCCGGGTTAGTCTGCCCTCAACTGCAGGACTGACGGCCTCCCCGCCAGGGAGTGTCGCTCCCGTCGTCGACGAGGCACTTAACCCCCCCGATGGGCTCACTTCTTGCGGATCCAGAGCCTCGACCGGACGCGCCTCTGCCGTCTACGCCGTGGCGGCAGCCGTTCCGCCACCGTCGGCTAGCGACCTGCTCGGTCCGATCCCGTTTTGTTTCTCCTTCGTCCTGACGCTTGTCATCGAACTGTCGATCCTCTACTTGCTCGTGAGGCGTGTATTCAAGATCAATAAGGCCAGCATCACCGACGACCGCCTCCTCTTCACAGGCGTCCTGGCCTCCTCGTTGACGATGCCTCTGCTGGTCTTCGCGCTCCCTGCCCTGCTGGGTTATGGGGGCCCCGAGTTCCGTGCTGACGTCGTCTCTGAGGTCTTTGGACCCCAGATCCCGGCCCTGGCTGGCTTCATGCTTCACCTGATCGTGGGTGAGTTCTTGGTATTCGTCATTGAGGCGATACTCTACAAGGTGCTGTTCCGGGTCAGTATGGGTCGCGCGGCGCTTCTGTCTTTCGTCACGAACGCGCTCTCCTTCCTGGTTGGGTTGGTTTCCTTTTCCTAGCCCATCGGATTGAGGGCGCATGAACCGACCCTCTTGGATGACAGGGGTCGCTGTACGGTGCGGGCTTGCGCGCGGCTCAGTACGCCCCGAGCTCGTGGTACGCCCTCAGCAGAGCCGAGACATTCGCAGGCGGCGTGTCGGCCTGGATGTTGTGCGAGGTGCAGACGATGTACCCGCCGCCGTGCCCAAGCGCCGCGATCACCGACGCCACCTCGCGCCGCACATCGTCAGGACTGCCCCGGGGAAGTGTCTGCTGGATCGAGATCCCGCCGTGGAAGGCCAGGCTGTCGCCGTGCTCGGCCTTCAGCGAGCTGGGGTCCATATTCGCCGCCTCTGGCTGGAGCGACTGCAGGATGTCCAGGCCGCGTTCCATCATCAGTGGGATGATGGGGCGCACTGACCCGCACGTGTGATGGGCGACCCGGACCCCGGCCTGCTTGGCAAGTGATACGTACTGCTCGAAGCCCTCGCCGACGTACCGCGTCCACATCGCGGGCGAAATGAGAGGGCCCTTCTGCGACCCGAAGTCGTCACCCGTCAGGACGATATCGAGCTTGCCCTGGGCGGCATCAAGAATGCGCTCCAGGTAGGCTGTGTAGAAAGTGCGGATCTTGCCGATGATGGCCTCGACCAGTTCAGGCTGAAGCGCCATATCGAGCAGTATCTGCTCCACACCTCGGAGATACATGGCGGGCTTGAGCTGGGCCACCCTGTTGAGACGATCTCCCACGAAGACCACGACCCTGCCCTTTTCTCTGATCTCCTCGCACTGCTCGGCGATTCCCGAGTAGTCAAACCAATCGGGAGAGGGCCAGCGGTCGTACGACTCGACGTCATCTACGGTGCTGCACGCGGCCAGCGGCGACACGCCGACCTCCCTGTAGTCCTCGCGGCCGTATGCCACGGGTACGGACTTGGTGACCCGCACCACGCCCCAGATGTCCTCCGCAGAGCCGTCCGGCCACGCACGAAGGGGCGGGCCCGTGTAGCGCGGTCCCTCGATATAGCGCAGGTCGACGTCATGGGCATCGAGGAACGCCTCTCGCGCCCCCGGGCCGCTGATCCCCAGACTCCGTTCGAGCCCGCGCGAGCTCCAGAAGTCGACCGGGACTCGATCAGGCTCTGCCATCGCCAGCGTGGTGAAGGTTCGCTCCCGTGAATCCATAGTTCACTCTGTCTGTGTCCCCAATCGGGGGTGTGTGTCGATTCTGCGGTCGACACCGCTAGAACGCGCGCCCCCCGTCGGTCCAGCGGTCCCAAGACTGGCCCAGGGAGGCGTGCGAAGCGGTCGTCGCAAGCGGACCTGGACTACATCGCCGCAATGGCGGCGGCCACGCCTGTTCCTGCCTTGAACGCGTATCCGCAGCCAGCCAGGCCTGTCTCAACCGCCCCCACCGTGGCCAGCAGGTCGCCTGCGTTCGTGGGTCCCATGTGGCCAATGCGGAAATACTCGGCCTTGATCTGCGGATGCAGACCGCCGGCGAGGATGGCGCCCGCCTTCTTGATGCGCGGCAGCAGATCTGCTGCCCCAACGCCGGCGGGGTAGCGGGGCGCGGTCATCGTGTTGGCGGCGAACTCCGGCTCGAGCGGCACCTGACCCAGCCCCAGTGCGGCAATTGCCGCCTTGCAGGCGCGGCTCAGGGAGCGGTGCCGGGCGACCCGTGCATCCATACCCTCATCGAGGATCTGGCCGACGCTCACGTTCAGGGCCCAGATCAAGTTCACGGCAGGGGTCCCGAAGTAGCTGGGGCGGCGTGCCTCGTACGCCTCCATGACCGGCAGCCAGTTGGACCAGTCAGCGTAGTAGTTGGCGACCGGCGTCTCGCGGCTGTGGAAGGCGTCGAGGGCGCGCGGACCGGCGACGAGTAGCGCCAGCCCGGGGGGGACGCTGATGGCCTTCTGCGAGGCCGTGAGCGCCACGTCGACGCCCCATTCGGCCATGCGCAGTTCCTCGCCGGCGACCGAGCAGACGCCGTCGACGACGATCAGCGTGCCGCATTCTTGGGCGAGGGCTGACAGCGCCTCGACGTCGGCGATCACGCCCGTTGAGGTATCGACGTGCGTAACCGTCATCAGCTTGGGCTGAATCTGCTCCAACGCGGACTCGACCTCGTCGAGACCGGGGCGGCCGCCAACCGGTGCGCGGACGTGCGTAACCTGGGCGCCATAGCGCTCCAGCAGAGCGCCATACCGGTCGCCGAAATAGCCTGTGTTGTAGACGAGAGCCCTGTCGCCTGGCTCGACCAGGTTCGCCCCTGCGAGATCCATCGCCAACGTTCCCGAGCCGGCCACGACGAAAGGTTGGCCGTCGGGGCAGAGGAACACCTCGCGCAGCCGCTCCAATGCCTGCCCGAAGGCCTCGATGAAGTCGGGGGCCACGTGGCTGGTCGTCGGGGCGCCCAAGGCGGCCAACACCGCCGGTTCGAACTCGATGGGGCCGGGGATCATCAACAGTGTTCGGTCTTTCATTGTGGATAGCTCCTTGATGTCCAATTTAGCCGCGCCGGGGTGTTTCTCACCCAGCTTTGATGGCGCGTCCGTGTGCCACCCGGCGGCTGCGCGGAATGGAATCCGCGGCTACATCGCCGGCTGGGCGTGCGTCAATCAAGTACGACCATCACTTTCATGCTCTTGCCGTTTGCCTCCTCGATCGTCTGGTAGGCGCTCAGGTACTCGGTGAACCGGACGTGGTGGGTGATCATCGGCTCCAGACACAGTTGCCCGCCGGCGACGAGCTCGATGGCCCGCTCGTAGTCGCGCTTCTGGTACATCAGTGTGCCGACCAGGCTAAGCTCGCGGTCCTGGACCAAACCGAGGTCTACTCGCGGCTTCTGGCCGAACACGCCCACCACGACAACGGTGGTGCCTTTCCGAGCGTTCGCAACCGCGTCGTCGATCGTTGCCTGGGCGCCCACGCACTCGAGAATCAGGTCGGCGCGGTCCGGCCCCAGGTCACGGCGAATGGCGGTTGCCAGGTCCTGCCCCGTCGGGTTCACGGCGTAGTCGATGCCGCATTGCAGGGCCTTCGCCAGCCTGTACTCACGGATGTCGGTGATCAGAACAGCCCGCGCCTCCAACGCCTTCGCCACCTGCGCGACGAGGTTGCCGATAGTGCCCGCTCCAAGTACGAGCACATTCTTGCCCTCGACGTCGCCGCCGCGCGAAAGGGCGTGTACCGCCACGGAGATCGGCTCGATCATCGCCGCGTGATCGAGACTGATGTGGTCCGGGATCCTGAGGACCGTGTCGGCGTCGACGGCGAACAACTCCTGGGCGGCGCCATTGGCCTGGAAGCCCATCACTTTGAGCGACTCGCAGATGTGGTACATCCCGTGCAGGCAGGGATAGCACTGCCCGCACGTCACCTGGGGTGTGAAGGTCACCTTGTCGCCCACCGCCACATGTTCCACCTCGGGGCCCAGGTCTGCGACTATGCCCGAGACCTCGTGTCCCTGGACGATGGGATAGCTCGTGTAAGGATGCAGCCCGTGGAACACGTGGATGTCTGACCCGCAGATACCGATGCGCTTGATCTCGATCAGCACCTCGTTCTCACTTAGAAGCGGGCGAGGAATGTCGCGGTACTCGATCACCCCCGGGCTCGTCATCACCGCCTGGATCATTGTGCCTCCTTGTTCAGAAGCCGTAGGGCGCTCCTGCGTCTCACAGCAGGCCGCCCGACACGAGCACTGATCTCAGCGACTGCGCCTCGTCGTCGCTGAGCGGTCGGAGCGGCGAGCATACGGGACCGCCGTAGTAGCCAAGCATATCGAGCGCAGCCTTGAGCCCGGCGATGCCAAACTGGGCCGTGATCGCGTCGTTGACCGGCAGCATCTGGCGCTGTAGCTCGGCTGCCTCATCCCAACGGGCGGCCTGGTACAGGCGGTAGATCTCGAGGGCCTGTTGGGGCGCGACGTTTGCGAGTGCCAGGACGCCGCCGACGGCGCCAAGCGCGAGCCCGGCGAAGAACACGCTCGCTGTGCCGACCAGCACCTGGAAGTCAGGCCGCGCCAGCCGCACGATGTTCCCCAGCTTGGCGACGTTTCCGCTGCTATCCCTGACGCCGATGATGGTCGGCCGCTCTGCAAGGCCGGCGATCGTCGCCGCATCCATGTCGACGTGGGTGAACTTGGGCACGTTGTAGAGCACAACGGGAATCGGCGACCCAATGGCGACGGCAGCGTAGTGGTTGATCAACGCGGCCGGCGTCATCCTCCCGTCGAAGTAGCGCGGCGTGAGGACGAGGGCGGCGTCGGCGCCAGCCTGGGCTGCCTGGGCGGTGAACCGGATTGTCTCGCGCGTCGACTCACGTCCGGTGCCCGCAATCATCACCTTGTGCGGCGGGATAGCCTGGCGGGCCGTCTCGAGGATACGCAGGCTCTCCGCCTCCGTCAGATAGACCGACTCCCCGTTCGACCCCAGCACGACGTAGCCGGCCAGATCGTGGGAGTTCCACCGCTCAAGGTTGGCGGATAGCGCGTCGTAAGCAACGTCGCCCGCCGCGTCGAAGGGAGTCGGAATGGGGGGAAAGACCCCGTGCAGCATCGTCAGATGGTTCGTCGGCACGTGCCTACCTCACGGTTTCTCAGGAATCATCGGAGCAGATCACAGCGCCAGCGTCAGAATCTCGCGCATCTCGTCTTCGCTGAGCGCGATCGGGTTACCCTTCATGCTGCTTGAGATAGCCGTCTTCTCGATGGCGTCGCCGAAGTCGTCACGTGTTAAGCCGTAGGACGCCAGAGTTGGCACGCCCAACACCCCGCAGAGTTCCTGGACCCAGGCGACGCCATCGTCCGCCACAGCGTCGGAGCGCCCCGTCAGAGCGCGAGCGACCTCGTCGTGTCGCCTCAGCCCATCGCTCCCTGGCGACCGCTCGTGCAGCGCCCGCACGTTCACGACCATCGCGTGGGGCAGCAGCCGACCACAGATGGCGCCGTGCGGGGCATGCAGCATGCCGCCTAGCACGCCAGCGAACCCGTGGACCGCCCCAAGCTTGGCGTTGGCCAGGGCTAGCCCTGCGAAGAGGCTGGCCAAAGACATGTCCTCTCTCGCCGCGGTATCCTCGCCCCTCTCAAACGCGCGCTGGAGCGAGCGCGCCGCCCGACGCATCCCTGACAGGCAGAGTGCATCCGTCAGGGGGTTAGCCCGCACCGAAACGTACGGCTCGATGAGCTGTGTCAGCGCGTCGAGACCGGTGCTGGCCGTGACGGCAGGGGGGAGGCTGAACGTGAGCTCGGGGTCCACGATCGCCAGGCGCGGCAGAAGCCAGTGCCCGCGTAGGCTGACCTTGACGCGGTGTTCGGGTGAGGCGAGGACTGCGTTTCGTGTGACCTCGGTCCCTGTGCCTGCGGTCGTCGGGACGGCCACGTACGGTGCGGCGGGTTGGGTGAAGGGCTGCCCGCGCCCGATGACCTCGAGGTAGTCGAGAGGCTCGCCGCCATTCGTGAGGAGGATGGCTACTGCCTTGCCGGTGTCGAGCACGCTGCCGCCGCCGATGCCGATCACGAGATCGCAGCCGTCGGCGCGCGCCCGGGCGACGGCTGCGCTGACCAGGTGGGTCGTCGGTTCCCGGTCGACGGCGAATGTGACGGATTGCACGCCGTGCACAGCGAGCGAATCCAGCAGCGGCGCTGCCCGGCCGGTGGTGCTGCCGGTCACGACGAGGGCGCGCCGGCCCATTGCGGCCGCAGCAGGGGCCGCCTTGCCCAGCGTGCCCGCGCCAAAGATGACGCGGCCCGCCGTCGAGAATTCGAATGAGGCGATCTGGTTGGAGCCGTGGAGCATAGTATCGACCTCCAGGTGGCCGGCAGGGGCTCGACGAGGGATGCCCCGGGTCGAACCCGCGCCGGCCCCGACAGGCAGCATTGTACTGAGGACGCCGCAGGCGGCAAACGCGTGCTGGCGCGGTTCGCTGTGCGGGTGCACTGGTCGATGGTGAAAGGCACGGTAGGGGCGCAGCACCGCGACGTCCGCCGAATCTGGCATTGATTGGCTAGACCGCCGTCCCGGAGTTGTCCTCCTGCGCGGCAGACAACTGCTGCGCCCTGGCGCGGGTGTCGCAACAGTGGCCGGGGGCGCAGCTGGCCGTCGCTGGTGAAGCAGGTCGGCGCAGCCGAACGAACGACACCTGCGCGCTCGCAGTGCAGCAAGGGCCTGCTGCGCCCCTACGCGCGCGGCGGTTCGGCGGCGGACGCGCCACGGGAAGCGCGGCTACATCGCTGACCGTGCCCCGGCGGAGCGTCGGAATACCTCAAGAAGCGCGGGGACAAGGAGCGTGGCGGCAACCACGACCCAGCCGATGGCCATCGGCACGGCGTTGTCGGCCCATGCGAGCCGGTGCTGCGCCCGGCCAACTGTGCGGCCAGACCAGTAGGCCGCGACGGCCAGGGTGCAGATCGTCCACGAACTCGTCAGGCCGGCGATGAGGGATAGGGCGCGGCGCCAGGGTGACCCGGCTGAGACGAAGTACCACGCTCCGGCCGCAAGGCACAGGGCGGATGCGGCCAGGAAAAGGGCAGGATACGGACTGTGGACCTCGTCGAAGAGGATCCAGAGGGCCAGGGGCAGGGTGCCGTAGATGGCAAATGACAGGCGGGTCCAGTCGCGCCACACGCCGGTCATCAATCTGGCGACCGGGCGTGAAGAGCGGGTCACCGCAAGCGCGAGGGCGGCGGCGATCCCCAAACCCAACCACGCCCGCCAGGCCCACGGCTCGCGCTGGAATGTGTGCCCCAATATCTGCAGACCGGGCGTGGAGACGCTGCTCAGGTAGAGCGAGAAGACCAAGGCGTAACCCACGTAGGCGTAGGACCAGCGTGGGAAGCTGCGCACCCAGCCCGCTAGCACGCCGAAGAGGACGAATAGGTAGGCACCGAGGTAGAGCTCTCGCGACCAAGGTTGCAGGGCGGGCAGCTCCGTCAGGGCGAGCGTCATCCCGGGGACGAGCAGCCCCAAGGCGCCGCCAACCGCCTGACCCCGCGGCTCGGGTTCTCTGGCCGCGGTCACCGGAAGTAGACCGCGCGTGATCGTTTCACCGTCCACGATAGATCCCTCCTGATCGTGACCCGTATTCCGCAAGCCGCTACGCCACTCGCGGATCACGGCCGCCGGCGCATCGGCAAGCTCTCGGAGACACAACTGGGCAACCGCGCCCCAGCCACTCCGGGCGGCGCCTTCGATGGCCTGCCGGAAGACGTCGTCCATCTCCTCACCGAACTCGTCGCAGAAGGCGGGCGGGTAGAGCCTCAATAGACGCCGGTAGCCGTGCGAGATCAACGACGTCAGCCAGCTCACGGTTGCGCCTTCGCGGTGCGAATGTCCGCTATGTATAGCAGAGAGCGGATCCGGGCGAGCTCAGCGTCGAGCATCCGGCGGCCCCGGCTGGCAAGGACGTACGTCCGGCGAGGGCGTCCCGGCCGTCCTGCCGC
>JAUVSX010000427.1 GCA_030596915.1 Chloroflexota bacterium
CACCGGCATCTCAGGGTCGGGCAAGTCATCGCTGGCCTTTGATACAATCTACGCTGAGGGCCAGCGACGGTACGTCGAGAGTCTCTCGGCATATGCGCGCCAGTTCCTCGGCCAGATGGAGAAACCGGACGTCGATCAGATCGAGGGACTCTCACCGGCCATCTCCATTGACCAGCGCGGCGCATCGCATAACCCACGCTCGACCGTCGGGACGGTCACCGAAATCTACGACTACCTGCGCCTACTCTATGCTCGGATAGGCATTCCCCACTGCCCCAAGTGCGGGCGCGAGGTCTCGCGGCAGAGCGCGCAGCAGATAGTCGACAGCGTCCTGAGGATGCCGGCCGGCGCCCGATTCCAGGTGCTGGCTCCCCTCATCAGGGATCGCAAAGGTCACCATCAGGCGGTGTTCGAAGACATCCGCAGAGCGGGCTACGTCCGCGTGCGCGTGGATGGGCGTGCGTACGATGTGGACGAGGAGATTGAGCTCGATCGCTACAAGATGCACACCATCGAGGCGGTCGTAGATCGCCTCATCGCCCCAGGTCCGGAAGAGGCGGACAGCCAGTCTCGCCTGACCGACTCCATCGAGACGGCACTCAGGCTCGGCGACGGTATCGTGATTATCAACGATCTGTCTGCCGACCTACCGCAGGATGTGCTCTACTCGGAGCACCTGGCCTGCCCCGCCTGCGGCGTCAGCCTTCCGGAACTGGAACCCCGCACGTTCTCGTTCAACAGTCCTCACGGAGCCTGCCCGGACTGCCAGGGACTGGGCACACGACTTGAGCTTGATCCTGGCCTCATCGTGCCGAACCCAGATCGGAGCATCCAGGATGGCGCTGTCCAGGGGTGGCACACCGAGGACCAGGAGAGCTCCGCGTGGCAGATCCTCAAGGGCGTCTGCGATCACTACGAGATCCCGATGGACCTGCCGTGGCGCGAACTCAACGACGCGCAGCGCCACGTCCTACTGCACGGCAGTGGCGATGAGCGCATCCGCGTCACGCACGCCACCCGCGGCGGATTTCGGAGCGACCTGATCCGCTTCGACGGGGTCGTCGGCAACCTCGATCGTCGCTATCGGGAGACTAGTTCGGATTACGTTCGGTCGAAGATCGAGGAGTTTATGACCAAGCGACCCTGCCCGGCGTGCGGCGGCGCGCGGCTGCGACCGGAAGCCAAAGCCGTTACAGTGGCAGGCGTGCCGATCAACGACGTTGTGAGCTGGCCTGTGACCCGCGCCTTGAGCTGGACTGACGAGCTTTCGGGGTCGCGATTTGCGGGCGTGCGGGGGCACAACGGCCTGCCCGGTCAGAGAACCCCCACAGCGGCCCATCTTCCCGAGGGGTCTCCCCTCACGGAGAGGGAATGGCGCATCGCCCGGCGCATCCTCAAGGAGGTGCGGTCCCGGCTGGGCTTCATGGTGAATGTCGGTCTCGACTACTTGACGCTGAATCGGACCGCGGTGACGCTTGCTGGCGGTGAGGCGCAGCGGATCCGGCTGGCCACGCAGATTGGGTCCCAATTAATGGGCGTGCTGTACGTGCTGGATGAGCCCAGCATTGGGCTGCACCAACGGGACAATGCCCGCCTGATCAACACGTTGCACGGTATGCGCGACCTGGGCAACACGCTCCTTGTGGTCGAGCACGATGAGCTGACGATGCGCGCCGCTGACTGGATCATCGATCTCGGCCCGGGCGCGGGTGAACACGGTGGCGAGATCGTGTGCGCCGGCACCATCGACGACATCGTCGCCTGCCCGGAAAGCCTGACCGGTGACTATCTGTCTGGCCGCCGGTCGATCGCCGTGCCCGCAGTCCGACGAAGCGGGAACGGCGAGGAGATTGTGATTCGCGGCGCTCGCGAGCACAACCTGAAGAACATCGATGTGCGCATTCCCCTGGGCAGGTTTGTCTGCATCACCGGTGTTTCGGGATCAGGCAAGTCGACGCTGCTCGTCGACGTGCTCTACCGCCGGCTGGCACAGGTGCTGCACGGGTCACGCGCGCGGGCCGGTGAGCACGCCTCCATCGAGGGCGGGGAGTACATCGACAAGATCATCAACATCGACCAGTCACCAATTGGGCGCACCCCTCGATCCAATCCGGCCACCTACACCAACCTGTTCACGCCGATTCGTGAATTGTTCGCCGCGCTGCCTGAATCGCGGCTGCGGGGATACAAGCCGGGCCGCTTCTCGTTCAACGTCAAGGGTGGTCGCTGTGAGGCCTGCCGAGGCCAGGGAACGCTGCGCGTCGAAATGCAGTTCCTGCCAGATATCTACATACCCTGCGACGTGTGCCACGGACGGCGCTACAACCGTGAGACTCTGCAGGTACCCTACAAGGGGCGGAACATCGCCGAGGTTCTGGATATGACGGTGGATGAGGCGATGGAGTTCTTCGCCAGCATCCCTACCGCTCGGGCGAAGCTCCGCACCTTGCAGGATGTCGGACTGGGCTACGTCCGGCTGGGCCAGCCCGCGACGACGTTATCTGGTGGAGAGGCACAGCGGGTCAAGCTCTCGAGGGAGCTGAGCAAGCGCGCAACCGGCCGCACCCTGTACGTCTTGGATGAGCCCAGCGTGGGACTGCACGCCGCCGATGTGGACAAGCTGATCGCCGTGCTCCAGAGGCTGGTAGATGCCGGAAACACCGTGGTCATCATCGAGCACCACCCGGACATCATCAAAGTGTCCGACTGGATCATCGACCTGGGTCCGGAGGGGGGCGACGCGGGCGGCGAGATTGTCGTAGTCGGTACCCCCGAGCAAGCGGCCCAGGCGGAGAGCAGCTACACCGGCCAGTTCCTCCGGCGGCTGCTCTTGTCGTCCTCCACGTAGGGACGCACCCGATCCTGCCCGTCCGGGCAGGCGTTCGCCCACCCGTGTGTTCGCCCGCCTGTGTGTTCGCCCGCCTGTGTGTGTTCGCCCGCTGTGTGTGCCTGTCCAGCCGGAACTTTCGCGCTCTCCCGGTCGTCTAGAGGATGGTGGGCGCTGCGACATCCACCGACTCTGAAGAGAGGGAGAAGAAATGAAGACGGTATCGTTCGCATTGGCGGTGGTCATTGCGCTCTTGTCACTGGCAGGCTGCGCCGAAGGAGGTGGTGCTGTGGATGAACCCGCGACGGGTAAGGTCGTGGCATCAGAGAAGGAGCGGGTGATTGCGCCTGACGTGCCCCCCGCTGACGTGGTGGACCTCGTGTCGGGCAACAGCGCCTTTGCCTTCGACCTGTACCATTTGCTGCGGCGTGAGGATGGCAACCTGTTCTATTCTCCGCACAGTATCTCGGTCGCGCTGGCGATGACGTACGCCGGCGCGCGCGAGGCGACAGAGCAGCAGATGGCCGGGGCCCTCCACTACCTGTTGCCTCAAGAACGGTTGCACCCGGCGTTCAACGGGCTGGACCAGGAGTTGGCGCAGCGAGGAGAGGGCGCCGAGGGCAAGGATCAGAAGGGCTTCCGGCTCAACATCGTCAACGCCATCTGGGGTCAAGCGGGTTTCGAGTTCCTCGATCCGTTCCTCGACATCCTGGCCGAGAACTACGGCGCCGGTCTGCGCACCCTGGACTTCGTGAACGCGCCCGAGGAGTCGCGCGTGACGATCA
>JAUVSX010000478.1 GCA_030596915.1 Chloroflexota bacterium
CGTGAGCTGGAGCACAAGGGAATCGCCATCCGGTCAGGCTCCAACAGGAGGCTGGCCGAGGAGGCCCCTCTTGCATACAAGGACGTCAGCCGCGTCGTCGACGTCGTGGACCGCGTCGGAATCGCACGCAAGGTAGCGCGCCTGCGCCCTCTTGGGGTGATTAAAGGGTAGCGCGGCGGCCGACCTGACCGGTCTGTTGCGACACCGCTCACTGCCTGCAACAGCGCTCGAGTGGGCTTGCGCTGCCTGCTTCCCTATCCACGTTGCTCAAGGCCGCGCGACGAGTCCCTGTAGCCGCGATTTCCATTTCGCGTCTTGTCAATCGCGCAACCATCGCACGCAAGGTAGGGCGCCTGCGGCCTCTTGGAGTGATCAAAGGGTGATGCAGAGGATAGCCTGACGGGTTTGCGAGAGGATACCCTCCGCAACGTCGACCTGCGGCAGCCAGGAGTTGCAGGCCAAGCCTGCCGAGCACGTGACACTGTCAGTTCTCCGTGACGCCGCCGAAGACGCTCGGCTTGTCCCCCACTTGCGTGGAGAAGACACGCCACACTCGTGGAGCGCTTCGCATAGTCATTTACGTAGACTACCAGCCGTGCACGACTCTGGCCGCCGTGCCCCACAGGCACCGAGAACCGTTGCTGGCATTTGAAGCGGATTAGGGCCACCGGCCCCAGTATGAGTTTGACGGCCGAAGGACCCGGCCTACACTGTGAGCACCGCAGCGGCCTGTCACAACGAGTTGCTCAACGCTGGCCGCGCGTGTACGCTGCGAAGGTGATCCTGCGAGTCAGATGGGCGACAGGAGGCGCCAGCGATGTCGTACGCGAACAACGAGGGAGTCCGGATCCACTACGAGGTTGTGGGCGATGCCCCGCCGCTCGTGCCAATGCGCGGGAAGCCCATAGGATAGAGGTTTGGAACGCGTTTGGTATGTGGACGGGCTGAGGACCGACTACCGGCTGATCCTGATCGATACCCGCGGGCACAGCGCGAGTGGCAAACCACCTGAGCCCGAAGGCTGCCGGCGGACAACGCTCGTCGCTGATGTCGTCGCTGTACTTGATGACTTGCCATCGACAAGGCGCATTGTCTTGGCTATTCAATGGGCGGGTTCATAGGTTACGGGATCGCAAGCGACGCGCCGATGCGCCTCCACTCGCGTGTGAGCGGTGACGCCACACTCCCGTAGCGTCGGGACCCAGAATTCGCCGGCAGCGCCCTGGAGTTCTTCAAGTTCGGGGAGGGAATGGAGATATACCTCGCTAAGATAGAGGAACTTAGTGGGGAGCGGCGGACGCCCGAGGGGGCGGCCCTTCATCGGTCGAACGACTTGCGAGCCCTCACGGTCATGCTGTCGTCTGACAATGGGATCCTCTCCTAAGGCTTTGAGGACGTGGTGCCCACTCTGCGGATGCCGTGCCTCTTCTATGTGAGCAAGGCTGGGGACGATCCAGGGTTCAGAGCGTGCGTCGAGCGTATACCCAACGCAAGGTACGTCTCGCCACCCGCTCTTGGGCGTGACGACGTGCTTGCCCGAAGCGATCTCGTCCTGCCCCACGTCCGAAGGTTCCTGGCGGAAGTGGGCGTGGACTGAGGCGACTGCGCCCTATGCGACGGCTAATGTGACGAACGGAGATACGCGAGTGTGCCCAATAGTGCAGCCCGGGCGACCGGACAGGATGGCCGAGCGATGACCGAAGTACTCCAGGATGTGTCACGGCAAGCAGTGCTCGAGGCGAACGCTGCCAATATGCGTGGGGCCTTCAGCTCCTTCGCCATCTGCCCGCGCGCCGAAGTGTATGACGGGGTGGATTTGCTCCAGACCATCACCGACATCCCCTTCCCGATGTTCAATAGCGTGCTTGACGCTCGGCTCGAACCAGAGCGCGTCCAGGCCGCGATCGAGAAAGCGAAAGCCCGCTGTGCGTCCCACGGTGTGCCGATGCGCTGGAATGTGGCACCGACGGACAAGCCAGCGGATATTGGCCAGTATCTTGAGGCTGGCGGCTTCGTGCACGATGGCGACTTGACGCTGATGGCACTTGATCTCCTGGCGCTGAAGGAAGAATCGCGCCCTTTCCCGGATCTCGTCATCGAGTCGGCGACAGATGTCGGCGAACGCACGCAATGGTCGAAACCTATGGTCATCGGCTTCGGGATTCCTCTGACGGTGGTTCCCGGTTTTGAGGACTACTGCCGGCGACTCGGTCAGGAACTGGCCCTGGGTCGCTTCGAGCTGTCCACGGGCTGGCGGAACCGAAAGCCGGTCGCCACGGCCGCGTTGTTCTTGGCCGGCGGAGTGGCGGGTGTCTACTGCATCGCGACGCTTCCAGAGGCGCGGGGGCAGGGGATCGGGACGGCGATGACACGGGCGGCGTGCGCCAGGGCGCGGGAGCTTGGCTATCGGGTCGCGGTCCTTCACGCCTCAGAAATGGGATTCGGCATCTATCAGAAGATCGGCTTTCGTGCGTATGGCAGGATCGGCTTGTATTCCTGGATGCCGCAGCCGGGACGAGGTGGCGCGGCGATATCTGCGGACTGAGCCACAGGCCGCGGGCGGACCTTGGGGCGGGCGCGGCAAGTCAAATGCGACGTCGAACGGCTGCGCCCGCGTCACGCGTACCGCTTCCACGACTTCCACAGGTTGATCAGGCGTATGCCGCTCGCCTGGGCGTGCTGTACCGGCCGGGCAACGTAGCCACTCCCGCGCGCGTCGTGCAGCACCAATGGGGTAGCTGTACAGCCAGCGCGTTGGCAGGACGGGCAGCTCTGTGAGATGCTCTGCACGAGGCGCCTCATTGCCGACGCCAAGACCCGACAGGTTTTCGATGACACTCTTCGCAGCGTCAGGTGGTCCCACGCAGAGGCGACCCGTCGGACGGATGGGCGCAGCCGAAACCTGTCACCTAGATGTAGCCCAATATAAGCGACAAGTCATCGTCATCGCACGGCTACGACACGCTGTGTGAAGCGAAAACCTGACACCTAGATTTGGTCCAAATGAAGCGACAAGTCATCGTCATCGGACGGCCACGACACGCTCTGTGAAGCGAAA
>JAUVSX010000200.1 GCA_030596915.1 Chloroflexota bacterium
CCCTGCGCGCCGAGGCGGTATCCTCGGGGCGGACGGCCTCGATCTACCACGCCGACACGCGGCCCCCGCGCCAGGAGGCGGAGGCGACCGGGCGGCTTATCGACCTGGCCGCACTCGCTGGTTGTCCGGCGTACATCGTCCACGTTTCGTGTCACGAGAGCCTTGCGCGCATTCAGGCTGCCCGGGCTCGGGACGAGGCGATATACGGGGAAACCTGTCCCCAGTACCTGTTGCTGGACCGAGCCGCGCTCGAGGCAGAGCACGGGGAGCGGCTCATCTGCGCGCCGCCGTTGAGGTCGGGAGCGGATCGTGATGCACTGTGGCGCGGCCTCGTCGTCGGCGATCTCGACGTCCTGGCTACCGATCACTGCCCCTTCACCGCTGAGGAGAAATCTGGACATCCCGATTTCACCACGGTTCCCGGCGGACTTCCGTCGATCGAGGCTCGCCTCAGCCTTGCCCGTACGTTCGGCAGGCGCTATGGGTTGACAATGCGTCGGTGGGTCGACGTATGCGCCGCCAATCCCGCCCGTATTTTCGGCCTCGCGCACAAGGGACGGATCGAACCGGGGTGTGACGCGGACATCGTCGTGTTCGATCCGCGTCGCTGCGCCACGATACGGACTGGGCAGACGCTCCACGAGCGTGTGGACTGGTCGCCCTACGAAGGGATACAGGTTGAGGGGTGGCCGCGCGTTGTCCTTAGCCGAGGACGCGTCGTCGTCCGCGACGGCCAGTTCGTGGGCGAGGTGGGCTGGGGCCGCTTCCTCGCGCGCGGCCTGCCCAACGTCGCGCCGCCGGCGTGAGCTCAGCGTCACGAGCACTGGCCTCGGAGAACAAACGGGTGAGAGGACTCGTAGACCTGAGTCACACGATCGAGCCCGACCTGCTCCGTCTCAGGAGCATTGGCTTCGCTGCAGATCAGTGCCGTCTCGACGCACAGCGAAGCTGCCTCGAGAGAATATCGGGGAACGACCTGCGAGGTGACAGAGATCTATCTGGTCACAAGTATCGGCATCTACCTGGACGTGTCGTGTCACTTCGACCCCGATGGCGATGACATCAGTCATCTCGGGCTCGACCAGGTCGTGCTGCCCGGAGTGGCGCTGGATCTGCGTTCCTCTGCAGGCCACGAACGACCGCTCGCTGCCGGTGTCGTGTGTGAGCTCGACATAGCGGGCAAGGCCGTGCTTCTGCATACTCGGTGGAGTGAGCACTGGGGGGACGAGGAGACTTACGGCCATCCGTTCGTTCCGCGGTCTCTTGCCAGGAGCTGTGCGCGGGCAGTCCTGCTCTCGTGCGCGTTGATTCGCTCGCTATCGACAGCGCCAGCGATCCGACGCGACCCGCTCACACCGTTCTTCTGCAGGCGGGCATCCTGATAGTGGAGAGCCTGACTGACCTCGGCGCCCTTGTGGGCCGACCGTTCACCTTCTTCGCCGTGCCTGTCAAGGTCGCTGGCGCGGCCGCCTTCACGATCGTAGGATCGTCCGCTATCGGGGCTTTGGACCCATGAGCGGCCAGGCCCGGCGCGCTCGCGGGCTCGTTCAGGTGCTCGTAGCCATTCTGTGCCTGAGCATCACGCCCATTCTGATCAAGATTGGTCTCACGGCCGGCGCCGATCCCGTGACACTGCTCCTGGCACGGCTGGTGCTGGCATCCGTCGCTCTCTGGATAGTCCTGCTTGTGTTCTCTCCCCGCGCCTGTCGTATCGACAGGCGTGGGCTGGGCGTGTGCGCTCTGGTGGCTGCGGCAAATAGCTGCAGCTTGCTCACCTTCTACCTCGCTCTCGCTCGGATCGATGCATCGGTGGCTCACATCATCTTCGCTCTCTATCCAGTCGCAGCATTGCTTCTACTGGCGATGCGGGGCGAACGGATCACCCGCCGCAGACTGGTTCGCCTGGGACTGGGCCTGGCCGGCGTCTATACGCTCGTCGGTTTGGGCAGCGGGGTCGATCCACTCGGCGCAGCGCTTGTACTGGTCGCGGCAGTGGCCTACGGGCTTCATCTCACGCTGGTCCAGTGGACCCTGGGTGGGTACGCTTCGGAGACCGTGACGCTGTACGTCCTCTCGTTTATGGCCCTGTTCCTTGGGGCAATCCGCGTGCTGCAGTGCGCGCCGTGGGTGGCTCTCACGCCTGTGGCGTGGGGTGTCGTGGTGGTGACAGCTATCGTCTCCACTGTCGTGGCTCGTCTGCTGCTGTTCGGTGGCATCCGCCGTATCGGAAGCGGGCAGGCTGCGCTTCTGGGGCCTGTCGAGACGCTGCTCACCGTCACGTGGGCCGGCCTGTTCCTGGGCGAGCGCCTGTCGCCGTTGCAGTGGTTTGGCGGGTTGCTCGTCGTCGCGAGCGTGCTGCTGGCCGCGGTTCCTGGGCCACCTGACACACGGCCTCTGCGTCCAGACGCTGTCGCGGAGCACTAGACAGCACCTTGATACGGCCTATAATCCCCTCGGCAGCCACACAACTCTCGCGAAGGGAAGGCCACACGTGCTGATCACGCACGCTCGTCTGGCAACGCTGGGTGATGAGCCCACCATAATCAACGACGGCGCGCTTCTCATCGACCGCGAGACCATCGCCGCCGTGGGCACTACCGCGGAGCTTGCCGCGCGGTATCCGGATCCCGAGCGCTGGGACGCAGATGGCCAGCTTCTGCTCCCGGCCGCCATCTGCTCGCACACCCACTTCTACGGCGCCTTCGCCCGCGGGATGGCGCTACCGGGTGAGCCGCCCGCGAGCTTCTCCCAGATTCTGCAGCGGCTATGGTGGCGTCTGGACAAGGAGCTCACCGCAGCGGACATCCGGTACTCGACGCTGGTGTGCCTGGTCGATGCGATTCGCAACGGCACGACGACGCTGGTTGACCACCACGCCAGCCCCAACGCAATCGATGGATCGCTGGACATAATCGCAGGAGCTGTGCGAGAGGCCGGTGTGCGCGCATGTCTGTGCTATGAGGTAACGGATCGTGATGGGTCGGGTCGAGCGGCCGCGGGGATTGCTGAGAACGTCCGCTTCGCCCACGACGCGGCAGAGTCTGCAGAGTCGTCTGTAGCGGCGACGTTCGGTCTGCACGCGTCGCTCACTCTGTCCGACGAGACCCTGGCGGACTGCGTCGCAGCCTCACGCGACCTGAGTCTTGGCTTCCACATCCACGCTGCCGAAGGCGTCGCTGATCAGGAGGACTCGCTGAGGAGATCGGGCAAGCGCGTCGTCCACCGTCTGCACGCTGCTGGCATCCTCGGGGAACGCACGATCGCTGCCCATTGTGTCCACGTCGACCAGAGTGAGATCGACGTGCTGGCCGCCACTGGAACCTGGGTCACGCACCAGCCGCGGTCGAACATGAACAACGGTGTTGGGGTGGCGCCCATCGAGAGAATGCTGCGCGCGGGCGTGAACGTCGGCCTGGGTAACGACGGCTTCTCCAACCAGATGTTCGCTGAGATGAAGGCCGCATACCTTGTGCACAAGCTGGCGCAGCGTGACCCGCGCGCTATGCCAGGCGATGTGGTCCTACGTCTGGCCTACGCTCACAACGCCCGGCTGGCGAGGGCCTTCTGGCCTGAGCTCAAGCTCGGAGAGCTGACCGAGGGAGCTGCGGCTGACCTTGTTCTCTTGGATTACCACCCGACGACGCCGTTGAGCGCCGGGAACCTTCCCTGGCATCTGCTATTCGGGATCGAAGCGTCAATGATCACGGCAACTGTCTGCGCCGGAAGGGCTCTGATGCGGAATCGCAAGCTGCTCACGCTTGACGAGGAGGCGATCACGCGACGATCGCGGGAGCTAGCGGCAAGTCTGTGGGGGCGCATGTGATTCCATCGTTCTACAGTGCGAGGATGGTTCGACGGCGTCTTTCTCGCCAGGGAGGGATTGCGTCTTGGTAGATCCGAGGAGGCCCGGGCGCTACGATCGCATCCACGCCCAGCTCGAGGATCTGGTCGAGGGCAAGTCGCCCAATCTTGCAGCGGCGATGGCGACGATGTGCGCCGTGCTGCACGCCAAGATGCCGCATCACTCGTGGACCGGGTTCTACCTTGCTGCCGGCGAGGATGAGCTGACCGTTGGTCCCTATCAGGGGCCGGTTGCCTGTCAGGTGCTGCGAGGTGGGGGCGTCTGTCTGCATTGCGCCCGCACGCGGCAGCCCGTGATAGTGGCGGACGTCGAGCAATTCCCTGGACACATTTCGTGCGATCCCCGCTCCAGAAGCGAGATCGCCGTCCCTGTGATTGGGGAGGATCGAGTTGTCGCCGTCCTGGATATCGACTCGGCTGATTACGCCCAGTTCGACGATGACGATGTCGCGCCGTTGGTGAAGATACTGAATCTGTTGCGACCCTATGTCTAGGAGAAACGAGGGAGAAAGCAATGTCTGGAATCACGCCTGAGGTGCTGGCGAAATTACGCACTTTCGACACACCTACGATCTGCAATCTGATTGAGTTGTTTGAGGTCCGCCCCCGCAACACAGGCTATATGGATGCGCGCATCCAGGCCTGCTTCCCGGAGATGGATCCGTTCGTGGGCTTCGCGGCGACAGCCACCTTCCGCTCGTCGGCGCCCCCGCGAGAAGGGGATGTCTACGCGGGCACGGAGGTCCAGGTAGAGCGCTTTGTCGAGCTCTCGGGACCACCTGTCGTGGTCTTTCAGGACCTGGACGATCCGTCGGTCTCCGCGACATTCGGCGAGGTGATGTGCACGACCTACCAGGCCTTTGGCGCCGTTGGGCTGATCACGAGCGGCACGGGGCGTGATCTGGAGCAGGTTCAGGAGATTGGCTTCCCTGTTTTCACGAACGGCTCCATCTGTGCTCACGGGTATTGCCATATCTTGCACGTGCACGTCCCGGTGCACGTGGGTGGGCTGGCGGTCTATCTTGACGACCTGTTGCACGGGGACCTCAACGGCGTTACATCTAGTCCGCGCGAGATCGCGGCAGAGATGGCTGGCGTTGGCGATGAGTTCGTGGCTGCTGAGAAGTTCATCATGGACGCGCTGCGCTCGCCAGAGCCGACGGTCAAGGCATTGAGGGAAGCGCGCGCTGAGGCCGGCGCCTGCATCGCCGCTCTGCGGAGCCGCGTCTCCCGGGCTGCGTGAGGGCGCAGGCCACGCCAGTATTGTGTTGCCAGAGCGGAGTCCTCTGCGTCAACCGCGCACGCCGTCTCCTACCCCTCGCGTAGCCCGCCTTCTCCGGCGCTGGCCGCCCACGGGGCGGGAGCGCACCTGGCACCCCAGCGGTGCGGACGAGCGCGCCGTTCTCCTGTGGCGCTACTTCCAGGCATCAGAGGGAGAACACGTGGCTCTGCGCCGTGCGCGAGGGCTGGCCTACGTGATCGAGAAGGTCGGGATCGCCATCCACTATGACGAGCTAATCGTGGGGGAGGTGGGCCTAGAGGACGTGGCCAAGAGCCGCCCCGACGAGTTCGCCCTGGCCAGCGCCTACTGGCGGGAGAGGGCGGACCGGTTTGAGCACACGCTGGACACATTCACTACGGCGCACCGGGCTAGGTCTTGCGGCCTGAGCTGGAAGTGGCACAGCCGGGACGGGCACGCGATTCCGGCCTTCGAGCACATCCTCTCAAGCGGGCTTGGCGGACTGCGAGCGCAGGCGCGAGCTGCGGCTGCGGCCTATCCGTCCGAGGAGTTGGACTACGACGCTCGCCAGATTCAGTGGCGGGCTATGGTGATCGCCCTCGAAGCGTTGGCGGACTACATTCGCCGCCACGCGGGCCTGGCGCGGGAGAAGGCAGCCGCCGAGGCGCGGCCGCGCCGCGTGCGAGAGCTCGAACGGATTGCCGCCGCGTGTGAGAGCCTGGCCTCCGATCCGCCGGACGGATTTCGCCAGGCACTGCAGCTCGTCTGGTTCGTCCACCTGGGGATCAAGATGGACGACGGCGGGGTGGGGCATTCCTTCGGCCGTTTCGACCAGTACCTGTATCCCTTCTACGCCGCCGATCGGAAGGCCGGTCTCTTGACGGAGGATGAGGCCTCGGAGCTTCTGGGGCTATTCTGGATCAAGCTTAACCGTGAGGGTGACGACCTTGCCCATCTCAGCCTTGGTGGCCAGACAGCGGAGGGCGCCGACGCTACCAACGAGCTGAGCCTGCTGTGCCTGCAGGTGGATCGCTGGGTTGGCCGCAAGCAGCCCAATCTGTCCACACGCGTGCACGCGGGCACACCGGCTCGCTATTGGCTGGCACTC
>JAUVSX010000070.1 GCA_030596915.1 Chloroflexota bacterium
CCGCCGCATCTGGGGCGAGCTACCCGGCAACACACTGCATCCTATGCGAGATATTGACGCCTACCTGCGCGACGTCGAAGGGCTGCGACGGGTCTGAGGCCGGTTGGCGTGTCTGGCGTCCCGGTCGCGATCCTGAACCTGGCGTTCGCACTGGCTGGCGCCCCCGGCAATGGCCACCATTGGAGGAGAAAGTATGCCCCGGCGGAGGATCGATCTGTGTGGATTGTGGCGCTTTCAGCCCGACTCGTACTGGGTGGGTGAGAGGGCCGGGTTCTATGCTCCCGAGCACGACGCTCGCCTTTGGCGCGAGGTTCGGGTGCCCTGCTGCTTCGAGGCCTGCGTCCCCGGTATGGACGCCTACGAGGGCGCCGGTTGGTTCCGTCGGGTCATCCGGGTCCCGGAAGAGTGGCGGGGCAACTGTGTCGTGCTGCGGTTCGAGGGCATCTGCTACCATACGACGGCCTGGGTCAATGGGGAGCGAGTCGGGGAGAACCGAGATGGCTTCCTGCCGTTCGAGTTCCCGGTAGCCGAGTTTCTCGACTATGGCGGCGACAACGTGATTGTCGTGGCCACCGACAACCGCCGGCTCAAGGGGGAGGTGCCCGGCGAGCAACGGGGATGGCGCTCGTTCGGTGGCTTCCATCGCGAAGTTGAGCTCCTCGCCACGGACCCGCTCCGCATCGACGGCATAGGCATCGACGCCGAGCCCACTGATGCCGGCGGGGCACTCGTGGCGACGGTCGAGGTCGCGAACGACCGGCCCGATGACGCGAGCGCCGGTCTGGCGGTCGACATCATCGACAGCTCTGGTGGGACGGTGGCGAGCTGGAACGAGCCCATTGAGATCGCCGCAGGCAATCGTGCATCCGTCTCGACGACGGTCGCAGTGCCTGGAGCCCAGCCCTGGTCGCCCGACTCGCCCACACTCTATCGGGCTCGCGTTTCCCTCCGGCTGGGAGGTGAGGAAGTCGATCAGCGCGAGGAGCGGTTTGGCTTCCGCAAGGTGGAGGCTCGAGACGACCTTCTGCTGCTCAATGGCGAGCCTATCTATCTCACAGGCTGGAACCGGCACGAGGACTCCCCCATCACCGACATGGCGACCGATCTTGAGACGACGCGATGGGACCTGGTCGAGATGAAGGACGCCGGCGCCAACTTCGTGCGGCTCTGCCACTATCCCCACCACCCTGGTGAGCTCGACCTGTGCGACGAGCTGGGGTTGCTGGTGATGGACGAGATCCCGCTGTACTGGTGGGACGGTAACCAGGAGGGGGAGGAGAACTGCGCGGCGAAATACACCGCCGCCGAGAGACAGCTCCGGAGGATGATTGCCCGTGACCGCAACCACCCTTCGGTGATCTTCTGGTCGGTGAGCAACGAGACTCAGGAGCAGTACCCAGAGGTGGCTGAGGGGAATCGCAAGCTCATCCGGGTCGCCCGCGACCTGGACCGGACACGCCTGTGCGTCCACGCCAGCTTCCGCTGGCATGACCACGCCAACTTCGGCGAGGACGACGTCGTCTGCGTCAACGCCTACCCCAGCCTCGGGGGCATCGGGCGCGAGGGTCTGAGCCACGACTTCGCCAAGTCCGCTGAGGTCTGGCGTGAGGGGCTCGCGGAGTTGCACAACCGGTATCCCGGCAAGCCGATCCTGATCACTGAGTTTGGGCACTGCTCGTTCGAGGGCACGTTTGGCAATGCCTTTGGCGAGGACGTGATGGCGCGTGCAATCGAGCATCAGTTCGCCGCTATGCAGGCCGAGTACATCTGCGGAGCGACGATATGGTGCTGGGCCGATCATGCCTGGCCCGCCGAGACGTTCCGGTACGCATCCGCCTGTGGGCTCGGGATCAGTCCCTACGGCGTCGTCAGCCGCGCGAGACGCAAGCAGAAGGCCTATTGGGCTTCCCGCCGGATGTTCCGAGAAAGACAGGGGCTCCCCGTGAGGGAGGGCGACGCGAGTCCGGGAGAGCCGGAAGCAGTCCCCCGTCTTCTGCTCTTGCGAGACTCTCTGCAGGACCTGCCGTTGATCCCATTCCCCGATGGATACACGGTCCGTCCGATGCGTCTGGACGAATCCGGCCTGTGGCTGGATATCGTGCGCAGCACACCGGAGTTCTCGGAAACGCCGCCGGGAACGTTCGAGCGCGAGTTCGGGGCCGATCTGCAGGCCGTGCAATGGCGCTGCTTCGTAGTCACGGACGAGCGCGACGTCGCTGTGGGAACCGTGAGCGCCTGGTACGATCGCGATTTCGAGGGTCGCGACTGGGGATGCATCGCGTGGCTCGCGATCCGGCCTGAGCATCGTAGCCAGGGACTCGAGGCCGCGGCGATGAGCTTCGCCCTCAGCCAGCTCGCGCAGTGGCACGATCGTTGCTACGTCATCGTGCATCCAAACCGCCAGGCCGAGATCGAGCAGTATGGAGCCCTTGGATTCAGCGCACGCAACGGGTGAACAGACCCTTGTGGTGGGGTGCGCGGGCCCCGGGCCGAGATCAAGCGCCCCCGAGGTCTGGGCCTTGGCGTGCGGGACGGGCTGGCGAACGTTGCGCAGGTTCGACGGCGCGTCGGAGGCGCATCCAGGTGTCGCAGAGATATCCGACAGCGTGTTGGCTTTTCTACGGAGGCAAGTGATCGAGTGGGAGGGGCGACGGATGTTTCGTGACTGTCATCTCCCCGTGGCCAGCGGATGCCCAGCGGCAATGACCGGGGGGTAGCGACCTTCACTTCAGGTTGTGAACGCGGTCGATACTCGAATGTGAGGTCTGCAATGAATGTGCTAGAGGCAATCGAGAGACGCAGAAGCATAAGACAGTTCAGATCTGATCCGATTCCGCATGATGTGCTCGACAGACTATTGCATGCGTTACGGCTGGCACCTTCGGGCTCCAACAGACAGCCTTGGACCTTCATCATCGTTCGAGACACGGAGACCAAACAGAGGATTGCCGCTGCGTGCCGCTTCAAGAACACCCTCGATCGCAAGGTCTGCGTCCAGGAGTGGGTTGCGCAGGCCCCCGTGATTATCGTGGCCTGCGGACATATGAAGGAGGCCAGCGCGCTGCTTCACGAGGAGGGGGGACCATTCATCTCAAACGGACGGACGATAGTCGACCAAATGGGGGCCAAGCCCGGGGAGTACACGAGCGCGGCACCGTGGGATCTCGCGATAGCACTCGAACACCTGGCCTTGGCGGCAGTGGCAGAGGGGCTGGGAACGTGCTGGATCGCGGGGCTGGACGAGGACGAGTTGAAGAGAGTGCTCGCGATACCCGAGGGAGTCGGTGCTCAGTTGCTCATGCCCGTCGGATACCCGGCGTCATCTTGGCCGCCGCCCAGACCGAGGAAGTCCCTGGAGGAGATTGTCCGCTACGAGACCTACGAATAAGGGCGCGTTGGATTCCCGAAGGGCAGATGATGCGGTCTGCCAATTGGCCGTGGCGTGTGGCGGGTGAGGAACGATCGCGCTTTCCGCCACAGACGCGCAGCCCGATCGTCTGCAGTTGACGTACGTTGCTGGCAGGCGCACCGTAGGACCTGACTTACAGCAGTCTGATGAGCTCTGCGTAGTCGACCGCGCGGCCCAGGTGGGACAGGACCACCGCGACGCACGCGGCGAGGCAATCGCCGTCAGTCAGTTGCCGCTGATGCGGTACCGAGAGCAAGGTTTTCGGCACGAGAAGTCATCTCCGCAACCAGCCGTGGGGTAACGCGCATCTGACCGGTTTCCACATCCACATCAATTGCGCCTACCTCGCCCACGTCACCTTGGGAGGTAAGAGAAAGGATGACGGGTACGCGCCAGAAGATGCGTTCAGAAAGCACGAGCGCCGGATCACCTGTGTGCATCATGTTGCTGATCTCGCTCAATGCGAAGGCGTTGACCTTCTGTCTCGCCGAGTAGGCGGACACATTGACATCCGCCGACACCCTGATGTCCACTTCCAGGCGTCCAGTCTGGGGTAATGATTCCACTATTGAGGCCATCTGGTACTTTTCTCTCGCCCTGCGTGCCACCGTGCCGAGACGCGGGTGGCGCGAAGCGTCCGGAACGCGACAATCATTCTATCCCTCTTGCACGCTGTGCGCTAACATCGCGAGAACGGAACCTGTTCGACTCTCCCGGGTGAGTGCCACTGGTCACTCTGATATCTCGCGAGAGCCCGGCATAGCTGTGCGAACACTGCGCCCGGGATGGGTCCGAGCACGCGCGACTCCAGGCTGTTGAGCCCGCCCTGGTAGGAGCCGGTTCACACTTGACTTTGCCACGAAGCCTGGTACAATGTGCCCCAATGGGCAGCGACAGGTGCATCCAGGCGAATCGTCACTACTGTCATCATCGATTTCTGCTACCGACCGGGTAGGTCGGCTAGGTTCGCCTGCACTAATCGCTACCCTCAGCCCTCCCGGTCACCCGGTGAGGGCTTTTCTGTGTGGGGGATGCCCGACGTTCCGAATCGGCGACATGCGGGTCTGGTCACGGTCACTCACTTCTAGCCACGCAAGAGACACTGGAACCGACGGGTGAAGGCTGCGTTCCAGGCGGGGGCAGCGGCGGCGCGGGAACTGGAGGTGCTGGTGTGACGAACAAGCTCTACGAAGACTGGCGGCAGGCTCGCAGCACGGTCCTGCAACGCCGTCGAATGGTGCGCCTCGATGACGTGCCAGACGCGGTCCGCGAGGGCATCCGAGGCGTCTTCGGCGACGACCTGACACCTCGCGAGGCCGTTGCCCGCGTGCTCGATGACGTCCGGTGCCGCGGGGATGAGGCGCTCCGTGAATGGACTTCTCGGATTGACGGAGTCGAGCTGGATGTTCTCGAGGTTGAGCCCGAGGCCGTACGAGCCGCCTACAACGCCATCCCAGGGGAGCTGAGAGACGCGCTTGTGCTGGCCGCCGAGCGCATCCGCGCATTCCATGCCCGCCAGCCGATTGGATCGTGGACGACTGATCAGATGGGAGGTACGCTCGGCCAGCGGGTGGTTCCTCTGGCAAGGGTCGGCGTGTACGTCCCCGGCGGAACCGCTCCGCTGCCCTCCTCATTGCTGATGGCCGTCATACCCGCCCAGGTAGCCGGTGTCGAGCAGGTGCTGGTCTGTTCGCCGCCGCGCCGCGAGGACGGTGAGGTCGCTCCGGTCGTCCTGGCCGCAGCTCACGTGGCGCGCGTGGATCGGGTATTCCGCCTGGGTGGCGCACAGGCCATCGCCGCCTTCGCCTATGGTACAGAGACGGTGCCCCGCGTGGACAAGATCGCCGGGGCAGGGGGGCTGTTTACGACGCTGGCCAAGCGCGCGGTGTACGGGGAGGTCGGCCTGGACGGCGTCTATGGCCCAACGGAGACAATCATTGTTGCCGATGGAACGGCCGATCCCGCATGGGTGGCAGCCGACCTGCTGGCCCAGGCCGAACACGACGTGTTGGCCACGGCCATCCTGCTGACCCCTTCACGAGAGCTGGCAGAGGCGGTTCAGGTGGAGGTTGGTCGCCAACTGGAGGCGCTGGGGCGAGCCGACATTATCGCAGCGTCGTTGGCGGGGCAGGGCGGCATCGTAATCACGCCGGACCTCCAGACTGCGATCGAGTTGGCCGATGAGTTCGCGCCGGAGCATCTATGCCTCTCGGTGCGCGAGCCCGATCGCTGGTCGAAGCGGATCCGCAACGCCGGCGGTCTCTTTCTGAGCGAGCATTCGTTCGAGGTGCTGGGTGACTACGTGGCGGGGCCCAGTCACATCATGCCTACAGGCGGCACAGCCCGCTTTGCCTCACCCGTCAACGTGCTTGATTTCGTCAAGATTGTCAACGTGATTGCGCTGGACGCGGATACCGCGGCCCGGATCGGTGGGGCGGCCGCGTGCCTGGCCCGGGCGGAGTCGCTGACGGCTCACGCTGCTGCGGCGACGGCTCGCCAGCCGCGGGCTGAGGAGCTCGAATCCTCGTCGTGATCTGGCTCGCTCTCCGCGAAGCGCGGAGGCGGCACAGTGCTTCGGCTAACCTATGAGCAGACCCAGCGTCACCTCCCATCCATACCTCGATGAACTCGAGCCGTATGAGCCCCCCGATCTACGGGCCGCAGCGGCTCGGAGCGGTCTCGAGCCCGTGGATCTGCTGCGGCTGAGCGCGAACGAGAACCAGTTCGGCCCGTCTCCGCGGGTGGCTCAGGCACTGGCGGACTCTGGCGAACACGCCTTCTACCCGAATTACGCGCCTCTGAGAGAGGCGATAGCGCGCTATGCGGGTGTCGCCGTCGAGCGCGTCGTCCTGACCAATGGGGCCGACGAGGCGATCGACCTGCTGATACGCCTTTTCGCCGAGCCCGGCCAGATTGTGGTCACGTGCCCCCCGACGTCCGGTATGTACGAGTTCTGCGCCAAGGTCAACCGCTGCCGTGTCCTGCCGGTCCCTCGCCAGCCCGACTTCTCCCTCGACGTACCCGCCGTCGAGCAAGCCGTGCACGAGCACGCGGGCGACGTACGTCTCCTTTTCATCGCCTCACCCGGCAATCCCCACGGCCTTTCGGTACCACTGCGCGAGCTGGAGTGGCTTCTCGACCTGCGCATCATCGTGGCCGTCGACGAGGCCTATATCGAATTCGGCGGCGAGAGCGCTGTCTCCCTCCTGGATGACTATCAGAACCTGGTCGTCATTCGCACCTTCAGCAAATGGGCTGGGTTGGCAGGGCTGCGGCTCGGCTATGCGCTTCTGGCTCCGCCGTACGCTTCTCTGGTCGAGCGGATTCGCGCTCCATACAACGTCAACTCTGCGGCCGTCGCGGCGGGGCTTGCCACGCTGGACGACTTGGATACGGTACGGGCCAACGTGCGCCGACTGGTCGACGAGCGAGAGCGGATCAGGAGTGCTCTGGCCCGGTTGGAATGGCTGGAGCCGCTGCCAAGCGAGGGTAACTTCGTGCTCTGCCGCGTGCGCGGCGGCGCCGGTTCCGAGGTGGCGGAAGCTCTTGCCCTCAGGGGAATTCTGGTCCAGGCCTTCCTGGGTCCGAGGATGGGCGCCTACTTTCGGTTTGCCGTGGGACGCCCGGAGCAGAACGACGCTGTCTTACAGGCCCTGGCGACCTTGGGTCCAGAGAAAGAAGGAACTGAAGCGTGAACGCCGCAGATCTGGTCCGTGCCGATGTGGCGACGATGGAGCCCTACACGCCCATCTTCCCGTTTGAAGTCGTGGCTGCCCGACTGGGGCGCGCGCCAGAGGACATTATCAAGCTTGACGCGAACGAGAATCCCTATGGCCCGCCGCCCGGCGTGCGAGATGCGCTCGCAAACTTGCAGTACGCGCACAGCTACCCCGACCCGGAGAGCCGCATCCTGCGCCAGGCTCTGGCTCGCTTCACCGGCGTTCCGTCCGGCGTGTTGCTCGCCGGTGCTGGCGCCGACGAACTGCTCGATCTGACGATGAGGCTGTTCTTGTCGCCCGGGGACTCGATCCTCAACTGCCCGCCTACCTTTGGTATGTATGCCTTCGATGCCGCCATCTCCGGCGCACGGGTTGTGAGCGTGCCGCGTACAGCCGAGCTAGCACTGGATCTGGAAGGGATCGAAGCTGCGGTGGCACAGCAGCGCCCGAAGCTCGTCTTCGTGACGAGTCCAAACAACCCCGACGGAGGATGGCTGCCCGATCACGGCCTCGAGCGATTGCTGGCGCTGCCAGTCGTCGTGGTCCTCGATGAGGCGTACGTCGAATTCGCCGGGATGGACCGGAGCCGTATTGGCCGCGTGCCGCACTGCGACAATCTCATCGTCTTACGCACGTTCAGCAAACTGGCAGGTCTGGCTGGGCTAAGAATCGGGTACGGTGCATTCCCGGCCACTGTGATGGAGCACCTTTGGAAGATCAAGCAGCCCTACAATGTGTCGGTTGCCGCCGCGGCCGCTGCCCTCGCCGCTCTGGAGGATCGGGCGTGGCTCGAGCAGCGGGTGGCCCTGATTGTGGCGGAGCGGGAGAGATTGATCGGGCTTCTCAGCGCACTCCCCTACCTGGCTCCGTATCCCAGTGACGCCAACTTCGTGCTGTGCCGCGTCGTGGATCGTGATGCACGCGAGCTCAAGCTAGCCCTCGAGCGGGAGGGCATTCTGATCCGGTACTTCGACAAGCCGCGGCTGCGCGACCACGTGCGGTCCTCCGTCGGCAAGCCAGAGCATACCGATGCGCTTGTCCGTGTGCTGGCGGAATGGTAGGCGCGGTGAGCGGGTGTTGTTCCGTGTTGAGTGCTCACGACGTAGGGTGAACGATCGAGGAGCGAGGAGAAATTGACCATGCGTAGTGTCGTGGTCCGACGAGAGACCAAAGAGACCGACATCGAGATCAGCCTGGACCTGGACGGCACGGGCAGGCACGAGATTTCGACCGGCATCGGATTCCTCGACCATATGCTCTCGCACGTCGCTGTCCACGGCCTCTTTGACCTCGGGGTGCGGGCGCGAGGGGACCTGCAAATCGATGCGCACCATACTGTCGAGGATGTTGCTATCGTGTTGGGGCAGGCCTTCGATCAGGCCCTCGCTGGTCGCGGCGGCATTGTGCGGATTGGTTCCGCCTATGTGCCTATGGACGAGGCACTGGCGTTCGTGGCAGTCGATCTCTCAGGGCGCCCGTATGCGGTCGCCGAGATGGCCTGGAAGAGCCCGCTTGTCGGAACGATCCCGGTGACGCTCGTCGCCCATTTCTTCGAGTCCTTCGCCGTTGCCTCCCGCGCGAACGTACACGCCCGCGTGCCCTACGGCCGGGATGCCCACCACATGGCCGAGGCGCTGTTCAAGGCCTTCGGTCGGGCTCTGGCTGATGCGGTCCGGATTGAGCCGCGCCGGGGTGGGGCGGTCCCATCCACCAAGGGCACCATATGATCGCGCTGATCGACTACGGGGCGGGCAACGTGCGGTCGGTACACAAGGCTCTGGAGGCCGTGGGCGCCGACGTTGTCCTGACTCGCGGTCCCGACCCGCTGCCGGCGGCTGACAAGATCGTTCTGCCGGGGGTAGGGGCATTCGGCGATTGCATGGCCGGTCTCCGGCGCGCAGGCGTCGTCGGCGCCCTCCACGATGCCATCGGCCGTGGCACGCCTCTGCTCGGAATCTGCGTGGGCCTGCAGGTGCTGTTCGAGGAGGGCGAGGAGATGGGCGCCCACGCTGGCCTCGGCCTTCTTCCGGGACGGGTGGTCCGGTTCGACAGTGCGATCGTAGCCCAGGGTCTCAAGATTCCGCACACCGGCTGGAACCAAATCGAGCCCATCGTCAACGGTCCCCTTTTCCGGGACTTGCCACCCGGCGCGTGGACCTACTTCAACCATGCCTACTACGGCCATGCCCGGCCCGAACACGTGCTCGCCGTCACCGACTACGGAGGTCCGTTTCCATCCGTCGTCGGGCGCGACAACGTGTACGGTATCCAGTTCCATCCCGAGAAGAGCCAGCAGGTGGGGTTGCAGATACTGCGCAACTTCGTGGAGGGGGTGGGGTGAGGATGTGGGACGTCTATCCGGCGATCGACCTGCGGGGCGGGCGAGTCGTGCGTCTCAAGCAGGGTGACCCCGCGCGAGAGACCGAGTACGCGACCGATCCTGCCTCCGTCGCTCGCCGCTGGAAGGAGGCGGGTGCGACGTGGGTGCACGTTGTCAACCTCGATGGGGCGTTCGGAGAGCACAGCGGGGCCAATCTAACGGCTTTGGGAGACATAGTGACGGTTGGATTGCGAGTGCAGTTCGGCGGGGGGCTGCGGGATCTGGACGGGCTTCGCAGAGTGCTAGGCCTGGGGGTGAGCCGCGCGGTGATCGGCACGGCCGCTGTCGAGAATCCCGAGCTGGTCAAGATCGGATTGGCGGAGTTTGGACCTGAGCGCATCGCCGTCGGTATCGACGCCCGGTCGGGCACGGTGCGGACGCGCGGCTGGCAGCAAGCGACCTCGGTGACGCCCGAGGACTTGGGCCGGACGTGGGCATCCCAGGGCATCCGCTGGTCGATCTTCACCGACGTGGACCGCGATGGGATGGGCAGTGGTCTGAACGTAGCAGCGACCGCCCGGTTGGCCGAGGCAACGGGGCTGCTCGTCATTGCCTCCGGGGGCGTGCGCAGCCTGGATGATGTGACGCCGTCGTTCCTTGCCTACTTGAGTGGCATATTCATCGGGCGCGCGCTGTACGACGCCCCGGTTGTTCTCGCGGCTGCCCTGCGGGTCGGGAGCGC
>JAUVSX010000005.1 GCA_030596915.1 Chloroflexota bacterium
CCCGGCGCATGTATGGCAGTCACCAGACAACAGCGCCCGTCACGCTTACGACGGAGGCGGATGCGACGGACCTGGTTGCGCTGCGCGAACTGCTGAAGGCCAGCCTGGCTGATGAGCTTGGCTTCAACATCGGGTACAACGACGTGCTCATCAAGATCGCCGCGCGGGCGCTCCGGGAGTTCCCCTACATGCATGCTCGCCTGGACAGCCCAGCCCCAGGGGATCCGACGACTGGCGTGATCCGCCAGCTTGACGGTGTTCACGTCGCTCTAGCCGTCGACACCGAGCGGGGCCTGCTTGTGCCGGTTATCCGTGATGCTGACCGAAAAGGGATCGCGGAAATCGGCCGCGAGGTGCGCAGTGTGGTCGAACGGGCGCGCGCTGGCACGGCTCAGCCCGATGAACTGAGCGGTAGTACGTTCACGATCACCAATCTAGGTATGCATGAGATCGACGCCTTCACGCCACTCATCAATCTGCCGGAAGCGGCCATCCTGGGCGTGGGACGCATCAAGCCGCGGCCCGCTGTCGTCGACGGCGAGGTGCGGGTGAGGAAGACGTTGTGGCTCAGCCTGACTTTCGACCACCGGCTGGTCGACGGCGCGCCCGCGGCGCGGTTTATGCAGCGCGTCAAGCAGCTTGTCGAGGAACCGTTCCTGCTGCTTGCCTGACGGCGCTGCACTGAGGCAGCGAGGCACTGCCATCGGTGAATCTGGATGGGGCGGGACTGCTATCTGGTCCGTGAGGAGCACGTTCCAACCAAGGCCGCGTTTCCCGTTGTGGATGCGCACAACCACCTGTGGGCGGCGTGGGAGAAGGTGGATGACGTCGTTCGTGTGATGGACGAGGTCGGGGTCGTAGCTTACTGCGACCTCACCTCGAACGTCACCGTCAAATGGGGCGAAGGTGGCTACGTCCTGAGTGCGGGTGACATCGCGCAGTTCCGCGAGAAATGCGCGAATCGCTTTCCTGGCCGGTTCTACGGGTTCACAGCGGCCACCTTCGCCAGACCGTACGACGAACCCCTCTTTTCCGACGCCAGGGCGTTCGTCGAGGAGACGATCCGTATCCTGCGGGATCACGTGCATCGGGGCGCCAGGGGCCTGAAGATCCTCAAGGAGCTGGGCTTGCGGTACCGGGACGCGGGCGGTGAGCTCATCTTCGCAGATGACGAACGCCTGGCGCCCATCTGGGAGGAGGCGGGCCGGCTGGGCATCCCAGTGCTCATTCACCAGTCTGATCCATACGGCTTCTTCCAGCCTGTTACGCCGGACAACGAGCACTATCAGACTCTGAAGCGCTATTCCGATTGGGCGTTTGAAGACCCTTCCTATCCTCGCAAGATGGAGCTACTACGCCGCCGTGACAACTTGCTCCGCAACCATCCCGGCACGACGTTCATGCTCCCGCACGTTGCCAACTTCGCCGAGAACCTGGGCTACGTGTCGAGGCTGCTGGACGACCACCCAAATGCCACCATAGACTTCTCCGCTCGCCTCGACGAACTGGGCCGCCAGCCCTATTCGGCAAGGGAGTTCCTGATTCGGTACCAGGACCGAGTCACCTTCGGAACGGATATGCCACCGTCCGTGGACGTCTACCGGTGCCACTTCCGGTTTCTGGAGACCTTCGATGAGTATTTCGTGCCGCCGGATTACGATGGCAGCTTCGGTCACTTCCGCTGGCGCATTCACGGACTGGGCCTGCCGGCAGAGGTGCTGCGGAAGGTATACTACGCGAATGTGCTCAAGCTGGTGCCCGGCCTGGAGGAAGAGCTTGGAGACCGCATCGAGGCTCAGATGGCAGGTGGTGTGCTGAGCTGACTCGCAGAACGGGCGCCCCCAGGAAGTGCAAGGAGGCAAGGGACGACGCCCTCGGGGACGACGCCTCCGGGGCGGAGGGCTCGTCGCACGGGGGCGGAAGACGCGCAAGGAGGCAACAGGATGGTCAGGCCGAGAGTCGGGTTCATCGTATACGGCGTGCACAAGGACGGCCTGCTCGACCCAATGGGCACGCCGTTCATCGATGAGGAGATCGTCGCCGGCGCCAAGACCGCTTTGCGGGATGCAGGGATAGACCTGGTCGAACATGAGGTCGTGATCGCATCCAAGGCCGAGGCGCGGGACTGCTTCTCCCGGTTCAAGAAGATGGATGACGTGGACGCTGTCGTCCTGTTCTCCGGAACCTGGGTCTCGGCTGCGCACCTGATCGGCGCACTGCGTGACTTCTCCTTCACGGGGAAGGGCATCCTGCTGTGGACGAACCCTGGCTCCCAGGGCTGGCGCCCGGTGGGCGGGCTGGTTATGCACGGCGCCCTCAAGGAGGTCGGCATCGCGCACCGCTTCGTCTATGGGTGCTTCGACGATTCGGCGGAGATCGATCGCATCGCCTCCTACTGTCGTGCCAGCCACGAGAAGAACCGGCTGAACATGAGCACTATTGGCGCCTGCGGCGGCCGTGGCATGGGCCAAACCTGCGGCGTTGCCGACCCCTCTCAATGGATGAAGGTCTTCGGCGTGGATATCGATAGCCGAGACACCACGGCGCTCTTGGAGGCGGCGAGGTCACTCTCCACGGACGACGTTCGCCAGGCGCGGGAGGAGATTCAGCCGCTGTTCTCCAGCCCCATCCCCAATGAGGTGGTGGCCGAGCGATCGATCCGGCTACTCCTCGCGATCCAGAGGATCGTGGTCGAGGAAGGCTGGGACTTCTACACGATACAATCGTTCCCAGGGCTGGCCGACGACTACAGCGCGACCTGCTTCGCCCAGAGCATGATGCTAAACCTCGGTATGGGCACATCGACGTTGAGCGACTTCAACACGGGGATGACGGTCAAGCTGCTGACGGATCTCAGCGACGAGCCCGTCTACTACGGCGACCTGCAACACATCGACAAGTCGAACAATGAGATCAAGATCATCGGCGATGGGGCCTGTCCGCCCTCGTTGGCAGGGGAGGCCGGTCCCGCCCGATTCGCTGGGCACGGAATCCCGACCGAGGGCGAGGCCGGGGGTCTGTCGGTGGATCTGGTCTGCAAGCCTGGCGAGGGTGTGCTGGCTCGCCTCGGCCGCAACGACGGCGAGTTCGAAATGGTGATCACCCGCTGTACTGTCTACGAGCCATCGGCCGATCAGCTCGAGGATCGCCGACTGGAGTGCGGCATCCCGTTTTGGCCACACGCGTTTGTGAAGGTTCACTGCGACATTGACGGGTTGATTGAGGCCTGGAACAATGAGTATGCCGTGCTCGGGTACGGGGCGCACCTCTATGACGACCTGGTGGCCTTCTGCGAGCTGACCGGCATCACGGCGATCGCGCTCTAGTGTTCGCCTGATGGCGGCGGTGATCCTCCGTCTCGGGACCTCCCCAGCGGGCGCGTGGTGCGCGCTGCCTAGACTCCCTGGCAGAAGGGTGCTCCTTCGGGTATAATCGCCTGGCCTGGATGGTCCTGGCGACTGTTCATCGTGTCTTCAATCCGTGAGACCTTCCCAGGAGACGTCATTGGGGGACCCCGGCCGAGCGCCACGTGTGGGGAGGTGGTCCCGGGGCGAACCGGGCTGGTTGATCAGGGACGGGGCAAGGAGGAGTCTGATCAAGGACCGAATCACAGCTCTCGAAGCCAGTCTCAACGACTTTGATCCCGCCGTGCGGACTGCAGCTCTGGCCGATCTGATGTCCCTCGTCGACTGTGGGGATATCGAGTTCCCGCCGGAGTCGGACGTGGCCAACATGCACGGCCACACGTTCTTCTCCTACAACGCGTACGGCCATTCACCCACGTCACTCGCCTGGCTGGCCAAACGGCGCGGCCTCAAGCTGATGGCCATCGTCGACTTCGATGTGCTCGACGGCGTAGACGAGTTCCTCGCTGCTTGCGAGGTCGTGGGGCTACGCGGCGCCGCCTCGATGGAGACGCGCATCTTCATCCCGGAATTCGCGACGCGCGAGATCAACTCCCCGGGCGAGCCAGGTGTCTTGTACCACATGAGCGTGGGTTTCACGTCGAGCCAGGTGCGCGAACCGGTGAGGCCGATCCTGGCTGATCTGAGGGATAGGGCCACGCGGCGCAACCGGTCGATAGTCGAGCGCGTCAATGGTTACCTCGACCCGGTGGTCGTCGACTACGATCGGGACGTCCTGCCTCTTACCCCCGCCGGCACAGCGACCGAGCGGCATATGGTCACTGCCTACGTCGCCGCTGCCAAGCGGTCTGTCTCAGATCAGATCGGTTTCTGGTCCGAGAAGCTCAATCTTGGCCGAGACGAGATGGCGGCAACGATGGCCGACCTGCCCGCGTTCAAGAACCTGGTTCGCTCGAGGCTGATGAAGCGCGGGGGAGCCGGGTACGTGAAGCCCGGCCCGGACACCTTCCCGACTGTAGAGGAGATGAACCGGCTGGCCGTCGCCGCCAAGGCGCTGCCCTGTGCGACGTGGCTGGATGGGACGACCGAGGGCGAGCTGGCGATCGAGGAACTCCTGGGGCTGCTGATCGGAAAGGGCGTTGTTGCGCTCAACATCATACCGGACCGAAACTGGAATATCGCGGATCCTGCGGTGCGCCGTGTCAAGGTGAAGAATCTGCATGATGTCGTGCGACTGGCCGAGGAGTTGGCTCTGCCGCTGGTCATAGGGACGGAGATGAACCGTTTCGGGCAGAAGGTGGTCGACGACTTCGATGCCGAACCGCTCGTTCCGCTGCGCAAGCCATTCCTTGACGGGGCGTTCTTCGTCTATGGACACACTGTGTTGCAGCGGGCGCTGGGCCGGGGCTATCAGAGCGAGTGGGCTCGCGCTCACCTGCCATCGCGGCGCGCCCGCAACCAGTTCTACACTCAGATAGGCCGCGCGGCGCCACCCGGCTTGAGGAGTATGGCGCGCGTAGGTCAGTTTGATCCGGAGATGCCGCCAGCAAAGATGCTCTCAGAGCTGCGGGCACAGGGATGAAGAGGGAGGAAATCGGATGGACGCTATCGGTCGGCTAGGTCAGGGGCTCGGCACATTGCATCTGCTCTCGAGCGCGGAAACCCGTTCGATCTCTGCGGAGAACCCGACGGGAGAACGGGGTGGCGGCGCGAAAGAGGCGCCCGACGCAGGGAGCGCTGCGTCGATGCTGGGCGCCGGCTGGAAGGTGCGTCCCTGTATCACGCTGGAACCTGCGACGACAACGGTCCTGGCCGACATTGATGGGCCGGGGACCATTCAACACATCTGGATCACGGTCGACTCGGCAGCTTACCGGGATACCGTGCTGCGCTGTTACTGGGACGCTGAGGAGCTTCCGTCCGTTGAGGTCCCCCTGGGCGATTTCTTCTGCAACGGGCACGGGCTGCGCTACAACGTGCGATCGCTGCCCGTCGCCGTCAATCCCGTGGGAGGGTTCAACTGCTACTGGCCGATGCCCTTCCGCAAGCGAGCCCGTGTCACGATCGAGAACCAGCACGGAGAGCCGGTACGCGGATTCTTCTACCAGATCACCTACGAGCTGGGTGGCGTCGCGGACCGGGCGGCATACTTCCACGCGCAGTGGCGGCGTTCGCTGACGAGCCGCGCGCACCCGGAGCACGTGATCCTCAATGGCGTGATTGGCCAGGGTCAGTACGTGGGCACCTTCCTGGCCTGGACGCAGCTTTCGAACGGCTGGTGGGGCGAAGGTGAGATCAAGTTCTTCATGGACGGCGATGGCGCGCACCCTACGATCTGCGGGACCGGCACCGAGGATTACTTCGGCGGCGCGTGGGGCTTTGGCAGCGAGACGTTCTCGACAGAATTCTTGGGCTACCCGCTCTATCGCAAGGAGCCGGGCGAGGTGCCCCGCCACGGTCTCTATCGCTGGCACGTGATGGACCCAATCCGCTTCAAGCAGGACCTTGCGGTCACGATCCAAGCCCTCGGCTGGTGGCCGAACCGCAAGTTCGAGCCGCTGACCGACGACATCGCATCGGTAGGCTACTGGTACCAGGCGGAGCCCCACGCGCCGTTCCCCGAGTTCCCGCCGGTCCATGACCGGTGGTCTCGCTGACGGTGTGCGGCGTGACTCTCTGCCACACGCGATTCGCAGACGCATAGATGAGCAACCAACTTGGAGGGAGTGCAGAACGATATGACCGATAAGCTGACCGATTACCGCTGCGGCTGTAGGCCGCTTCCGGAGACGTACAAGCTCTGGCCACTGTATGGGGCAGGCTTCGAGAACCTGGGACGTGATGGCCAGCCTATCGAGGCGCCGATGCCTGAGTACGGCCCCGATCAGTTGCTGGTGCGCCACGATACGAATAGCCTGTGCTTCTCGGACGTCAAGGTGATCCGAGCCGGGCAGGATCACCCGCGCATCTTCCGCGACATGGAGAAGGAACCCGTCGTGCTGGGGCACGAGGTGTCGATGACGGTTGTAGGTGTTGGCGAAGATCTCAAGGACCAGTATAGCTTGGGAGATCGCTTCATCGTGCAGGCCGACATCTACGTCGACGGCGTGAACCTGGCCTACGGCTACATGATCCAGGGGGCGATGTCCCAGTACACCGTGATCGACCAGCGGGTGCTCAATGGCGACCACGGCAACTACCTCATTCCCGTGCAGCCGGAGACGGGCTACTCGGAGACGTCCCTGACAGAGCCCTGGGCGTGCGTCGTCACCGCCTACAACCTCCACTACCGCGACGCGCTTAAGCCCGGAGGAACGACCTGGGTCATTGGCGCTGGCGGCAGCGATGAGCGGCAGTACACGATAAGTGATGGCTTCGATGAAAGCGCGCATCCGGCGCGGCTGCTGCTAACGGATGTGCCTGCGGACTTCGCCAGTTGGCTCAGAGAGCGGGCAGAGTCCCTGGGCGTCGAGGTGGTAGATGTGCTGGATGTCGCCTCCCCACCGGTCGACGAGATCGATGACATCATCCTGCTGGGCAGCGACGCTGATCTCGTGGAGGCCGCGAGCCCGCGACTGGCCTTCCTCGGCATCGTCGCAATCGCCGCCGATGGACCGTTCGCGCGCAAGCTGAACATCGACGTCGGCCGGATCCACTACAACCGCTGGCTGTACATCGGTGGAACGGGCACCGACATCGCGCGTATCTATGCCGATGTGCCGGCGCGATCCGAGCTCAAGCCCGGCGGGAGGGCCTGGTTCGTTGGCGCGGGCGGTCCTATGGGACATATGCACGTTCAGCGCGCGATCGAGATGGCGGATGGTCCGTCGGTCGTGGTTTGCACGGACATCAGCGAGCTTCGTCTCAACGACCTCTGCACGGCTTTCAGCCCCGATGCGGAGGCTAAGGGCATCGATTTCGTCTGCCTGAACCCGCTGGACAAGGCGGCCTATGATACGGGTATGGCGCGCTTCAAGGATGAGGGCTTCGACGACATTGTCGTGATGGCCCCTGTGCCGTTTGTCATAGCTGATGCGGCGACGTGGCTCAAGCCGGGTGGTGTGATGAACGTGTTCGCCGGTGTTCCGCGCGGCACGATTGCGCAGCTTGACCTGAACGATGTCTGCTTCAGGGATGCCCGGCACATCGGTCACTCAGGCCTGACGACCGAGGATATGCGGACGGCTCTGGGCCTGGTGGAGACGGGGGCGCTGTCGCCGAACCGGCTGGTCTCCGCGATCGGCTCGATCGATGCTGCGAAAGATGGCTGGCAAGCGGTTGCGGATGCGGTTTTCCCAGGCAAGGTAGTCATCTACCTTCACATCAAGGACCTGCCGCTGACGCCTGTGACCGAGCTGGCCGATAGGTTGCCTTCAGTCCACGCCAAGCTGAGGAATGGGCGTGAGTGGACGGAGGAGGCGGAGGAAGCGCTTCTCCAGGAGATGCTGGACTAGGGGAGTGGGGGCAACGGATATGGGCAGACGTCTCGATGGGCAAGTGGCAATAGTGACAGGCGGCGGGCAGGGACTGGGGGAGGCAATCTGCCTGCGCCTGGCCCACGAGGGATGCAGCGTCGTCGTCGCAGATCTCAACGAGGAGACGGCCTCCGCGGTCGCCTCTGCGATAACGCGGGAGATGGGTGCCGCGATCGCTGTCAAAGTGGACGTGACCGATGAGGACCAGGTCGCGGGGATGGTCGAACGAGCGATCGACGAGTTCGGCCGCCTCGACATTCTCGTTTCGAATGCGGGCATCCTGTTCGCCGGAGAGATCGACGAGTTTCCTGCCGACAGGTGGCGCGCCGTAATCGATGTCAATCTGGTCGGCTACTTCCTCTGCGCCAAGCACGCGGCAAGGGTGATGAAGCGGCAGAAGAGCGGCGTGATCATCCAGATCAACTCCAAGTCGGGCAAGAAGGGCAGCTACAAGAGCTCTGCCTACGCCGCGAGCAAATTCGGCGCTATCGGTCTGACCCAGAGTCTGGGTCTCGAGCTGGCCGAGCACGGCGTGCGCGCTAATGCGATCTGCCCCGGAAACCTGCTCGACTCCCCGCTCTGGGTCAACTCGCTCTACAAGCAATACGCGGCGAAGTGGGGTATCACCGAGGAGGAGGTCCGCCAGAAGTACGTGGACCAGGTGCCGATGAAGCGTGGCTGCACCTACGAGGATGTGACGAATGTCGTTGTCTTCCTGGCGTCCGATCAGGCTGGCTATATGACGGGTCAGGCCGTGAACGTAACTGGCGGACAGGAGATGCGCTAGAAGGCACTGTGTCCTGTGCGGCCCGGCGAATCGATTCGCCGGGTCGCTTTGGTATACCGCCGTTCTCCCCGTAGAACGCGCGGGAGCTCGGTCGGGGCGTGTCAGGAGATCGCGGAGGCATCCATCAATGAGCATCCTGGACGCTGTGCTGGATCCGTTGGCTCGGACCGTCCTGGCGTGGCTCAGCCGGCGTCGCTTACCTCAGGTCGATGGCACACTTCGGTTGGCAGGGCTGGCTGGGCCGGTAGAGGTCATCCGTGATAGTTGGGGCGTGCCTCACATCTACGCGGGCGATTGGCGCGACCTGATGTTCGCTCAGGGGTTCGTTCACGCCCAGGACCGCCTGTGGCAGATGGACTTTCACCGCCGGCTCGTCGCCGGACGGCTCTCCGAGGTATTGGGAGTGGAGACGCTGCCCGTCGATCGTTGGGTGCGAATCCTGGGTATGCGGCGGGTGGCGGAGAAAGAGGTCTGCCTCCTTACGTCCCGTACGCGGGCCAGTGTTGAGGCCTACGCCGACGGTATCAACGCCCGCATTGGACGCGGCCGCCTGCCGATCGAGTTCACCCTGTTGCGGTACGAGCCGGAGCCTTGGACTGTAGCCGACACCCTCTCCTGGAACAAGATGATGTCGTGGATGTTGAGCGTAAACTGGGAGACGGAGCTCCTGCGGGCGCAGCTCATTGACCAACTTGGCCCTGAGCACGCGTCCGAGCTGGAGCCGGAGTACTCTGACCGTTGCCCCCTGATCGTCCCTCCCGGCGTCGACTGCTCTTGTATCGGTGGCGCCGCCCTCAGTCGAGCGGAGGCCGCCCGGGCGCATACTGGCCCCAGCGCCAGCGCCAGCGCCGGGCTGGGCAGCAATAGTTGGGTGCTGTCTGGATCGCGCACGAGCACCGGCGCGCCGCTGCTAGCCAACGATATGCATTTGTCGATGGGCATGCCTTCAATCTGGTACGAGAATCACCTGATCGCTGGCGACGTGAACGCCAGCGGCATCACCTTTCCTGGCGTACCGAGCATCGTTGTCGGACACAACGGTCACGTCGCCTGGGGGTTCACGAACGGCTTTCCCGATGTGCAGGACCTATATGTGGAGCATATCCGCCGAACCGATGGCGGCAGCGTGGAGTACGAATTCCGGGGCCAATGGCTGGCGGCTGAAGTAATACGCGAGGAGATTGAGGTCAAGGGAGCCGAGACGGCGGTCGAAGAGGTTGTGATCACGCGCCACGGGCCAATCATCAACAGCTTGGCGCCGGACCTTGCCGACGAACACCCTCTGGCGCTGCGCTGGGTATCGCTCGAACCGGATACGATGATCGAATCCTTTTTCGAGATGGTCCAGGCCCGCAACTGTATCGAGTTTCGCGATGCGCTGCGCCACTGGTCGGCCCCGACTCAGCACATCGTGTATGCCGACACCGGGGGCAACATCGCCTACAGTTTCCCCGGCAAGATTCCCATCAGGGCCAAGGGGGATGGAAGAGTGCCGGCGCCCGGCTGGACCGGAGAGTACGAATGGATAGGCTGGGTCCCGTTCGAGGAACTGCCGCATCTCTTCAACCCTCCGCAGGGATACATTGCCACGGCGACCAACCGCGTCACGGGCGACGAGTATCCCTACTTCCTGGGTTACGATCACTGCGCAGGAGACAGGGCGCAGCGCATCGTCGAGCTCATCGAGGAGCAGGCTTCGGTTGACGTTCAATACGTCAAGCGCATGCAGTTCGACCTGGTGTCGGCCACGGCACGGGTCGTGAAGCGCTATCTTGGTGATTTGCCCACACCCGATGGCCAGCTCGCCGCCGTAACTCAGATGATGAGGGAGTGGGATGGCACGCTGGCAGCAGACAGCGCCGCCGCTGCGGTGTACGAAGTCTTCATGCGTCGCATAGTCAGGCTGACTCTCTCGCACAGACTCGGAGCCCTGGCCATTAACTACGCTGGAAAGGGACCCACGCCGCTTCTGGCCAGCAGGACAATGCTTGGGCATCGATCCTGGGAGTGGGTGCAGAGCACCCTGGCGGATCCGTCCTCCCACTGGTTCGATCTGGGCCAGGGTGAGACCCGGGATGACCTGATGCGACTGGCGCTGGATGAGACCGTGGACTTCCTGCGCGCGGAGCTCGGGCCCCAGATTGACGACTGGGCCTGGGGAAAGTTGCACACGCTGACCTACGGGCACCTGCTGGGTCGCGTTTCTCCCCTGGACCGCGTCTTCAACCGGGGCCCCTACCCGATGGGTGGCGACGACCGCACGCTCTGGGCCACCGGAGCGAATACCCACGACCTCGCTTGCGATACAGTTGTTGGCCCGCCATTCCGCTCCATCGTTGATCTGGGCGACCTGTGCAACTCGCAGGGGTTATTGGCGCCGGGACAATCGGGCCAGGTGGGCAGCAAGCACTACGACGACCAGGGGCAGGCCTGGTTCGAGGCGGAGTACCATCCGATGCTGTACTCCCGAGAGGACGTGGAGCGGGAAGCGGAATCCCGTGTGCGATTGACGCCGGCGGAGACCTGATCCGTCGACGGTTTGCTTGCTGGGCGTGCTCGTGCGTGCTATAATCCGTGCAGGCCCCTGTAGCTCAGAATGGATAGAGCAGGAACCTCCTAAGTTCAAGGTCGCGCGTTCGAATCGCGCCAGGGGCACCACTGAGCACAAGCGGCTACCGGTCTGGTAGCCGCCTTATGAATCACTGGCGTCGCCTTCCTGCTCTAGCGCAGGTCCTGCGGTGGCGCAACCAACGTGAACAGCAAGTCGTTGACGTTCGTCCCCGTCGGGCCCGTGTGAATCAGGTCGCCTAACGGCTCGAAAAACGTGTAGCTGTCGTTGGCCTCCAAAGCTGCCCAGGGATCCAGTCCCAGCGCCCGCGCGCGGGCGACCGTCTCCCCGGTGGCAACCGCCCCTGCGCTGTCTGTGGGACCATCGGTGCCGTCGGTCGCCAGTGCCATCACCAGCACTCCCGGCCACCCCTCCAGCGCGAGTGCCGCCGCCAACGCGAGCTCTGTGTTGCGCCCGCCCTTGCCGGGGCCGCGTACGGTCACCGTCGTCTCGCCACCCCAGACCAGGCAAGCGGGCGGGGCCACGGGATCGCCGTGCGCAAGCACTCCCTTGGCTAACCCGGCCGCGACCCTCGCTACCTCGCGGGCCTCGCCCTCGATGTAGGACCCGAGCAACAGCGCGTTGTAGCCCAGCCGGCGCGCTGCATCAGCCGCTGCGACGGCTGCCAGGCGATTGGAGCCGATGACGACGTTATGCACGCGCTCGAAGGCGGGATCGTCTGACTTGGGGCTCTCCTCGAACGGGACGGAAGCCCGCTGCCGGACTCCATATCGCTGCAGAACGGCGCGGGCGTCGTCCACCGTTGTGGGATCGGGCACTGTAGGTCCAGAGGCAATGACATCCAGGGGGTCCCCAACCACATCGGAGAGAATGAGGGTGATAACTGTGGCCGGGGCACACGCCCGAGCCAGGCCGCCACCCTTGATCCGGGACCAGTGCTTACGCGCTGTGTTCAGCTCGCGTATCGTCGCGCCGGAGCGGAGCAACTGGTCCGTCAGGTCCTGCAACGCGGTAAGATCCAATTCCGGAACGGGCAGAGTCAGCAGGGCCGAGGCCCCGCCCGATATCAGGCAGAACACGAGGTCCTGGTCGGTCGTCGACGCAACCAGATCGATAATCGCCGCCGCCCCACGGATGGAGTTCTGATCGGGCACCGGGTGCCCGGCCTCGATCAAGCTCACGCGCTCGGATGCGAGGACCGAGCTGGAGGGCACATCGGTACCGCGCGTGGCGTGACCGTACTTCGTGACACCCACTGCGGCCGTTAGACGATTCTCAAGGATGCTGACCACGGAAGTGAGCAGCGGGACCGTGGCCTTGCCGCCGCCGACGACGAAGATGCGCTCATATGCGTTGAGATCGTAGCGGCGCCCCGCGACCGTTAGAAGCGATTCCTGGCGGTGAAGGTGGCGCCGAACCGCGGCCCCTGGATCAGCGGCCACCAATGCAGCCCGCTGGAGCGCCTGGGCGTCTGCCCGCAGTTCGTGGATTGGCACGGACTACTCCCGCAGGCTCTCGATGGCGATGCTGGCCGCCTGCCAGGGCGTTGCCCGCCCTTCCAAGAGTGCCTCAAGGGCTTTCTGGAGGCTGGGACCGACGAGCGCCATCACCTCTGGCGGCGGCGCTGGATCGGAAGCCTCGAGCAGGCTGCTCAACATGACGCGCTCCCCTTCGGGTGCGTCCAAGAACATCACCGCGCTACGAGTGCCTGGTAGATACCCTTCGGCTCGAGTCCATGCGGAGTTCTGGTCGGGCGAGATGAGCCAGTCAAACAGCAGCATCGCCAGCGCTTGGCGAGATGGATCCTCGGGCACCATCGTCATCACCCAGCCGCGGGTCACGGCGAAGGGATCGCCATCGCGCGTCGGGGGTGGGGCAGCACCCATCGTCTCGTCAGTCTCCCGCCGGTACTGGCCGGCGTCAACCAGCGTGAGACTGGCATCCCCTGAACGGAACTGACCCCAGGACTGACTCGCCTCCGCAATGCCCAGGACAGCCGTCGGCGATATGACGCCCGTCCCAATGCAGTGACTGTAGAAAGTGAACACCTGCACAATGGACTCCCTCTCCAGCCAAGGGTTGCCATCTGGGTCGGTTACCGTGCCCCCGGCAGCCATGTACTGGACGAGGGTGGCATCGTTGATTTCGCCATTCTGTCCCCCAGCCGGGAAGAGGAACTGCGCCGGCGCGGAGATCACCTCCCTCCAGGTAAGGGGGGGCGCGCTAAACTGCGACAGCCGGTACGCCTGGTGATCTGCCTTCACTCCCAGCACAAAACCCATCGTCTGATCTCCCACGCGCCCCATCGACGTTGCGAACGGAAAGCGGTCGTTGGCTACCGATGGGGAGAGGAGATCATCCAGTGGGAGGATCAAGCCGACGGCGGCCGTCTCCTCCAGGTCATCTGCATTGATCACCATCAGGTCTGGCATCAACGAGGGTGCGACATCGGGTGCGGTGCGCAGGAAATCTAGCATCCCGCCCCGACCGTGGACCTTCTTCACGACGATCTCTACGCTCAGGTCGGGGTAAGTGTTGCTGAACTCAGCTAACTGTCGCAGGATGTACCCCTTGGTAGCCTCGCGGTTGTAAGGGTCGAGCTCCTCTGGCAACCAGAGCGTCAGCGTGATCGTCGTGGGTCGGGCCTCGGGAGTGGCGGAGGGGATGGGTGTGGCGGGAATGGGCGTGGACAACTCCGTGGGCGCCACCGGAGTTGGAGTGGCGGGCTGTTGCTGCTTCGAGCAGCTTGTGACGACCAGAGCCAAGATGAGTAGCACGAACCGTGCTGCGAGTGAACGCATTGAACCTCCGGTGGGCGGTACAGCCTAGATTATAGCACGACTCACCTGGGTGCCGTACTTGTCTTCCCTCAGGCATACGGTAAGATGACATCACTTTGTCCGAGGAACGCGGTGCGCGCAGGTTCGTGAGTGGTGGCTGGTGGTCGCGTGGTGGAGTGCCAATGCTCGTTGTGCGCAGCGGCAGGTGATGGCGAGCGCTCAAGCGTCTGGGTCCGAACCGAAGCTTCCACCACGATCACGCACTGTCTCGCCCAGCCGGGAGTGGTTGCTGCTAGCGTTGATAGTCTGCGCAGCCGCGGCACTCAGGTTGTGGCAACTGGACGACGTACCCCCTGGCCTGACCCACGACGAGGCCGCCCACGGGCAGGATGCCATTGCGATTGTCGACGGGGCTCGGCCCATCTACCAGACGGTTGGATATGGGCGTGAGCCCCTGTACGATTACGTTCTCGCTGGCGGGCTCCTGATCGGAGACCCCTCTCGGGTTACCTTGCGGGTATGCTCCGTAGCACTGGGTCTGACCGCGTTGTTGGCCACGTATGGCTGGGTGCGCATCGCCTTTGACGCTCCCACGGCCCTGCTGGCGGTCGCCTTCCAAGCCGCATCCTTCTGGTCGCTGTCGACCAGCCGGCAGATCCTGCGCTCCTCGCTGTTGCCTGCTCTGCTGACGGGAGCGGTCTTCTTCTTCTGGAGCGCGATTCCGTTCGGCGATAGTGAGCACTGCGACAATGACGATTCGCGGGTGCGGTTCTGGGCGCTGGGCCTTTTCGCGCTCCTCATCGGGGCGGCGCTGTACACGTACCTGCCCGCGCGTGGCACCTGGGTGATGTTCCCGTTCTTCCTGATCTACCTGCGACTGGCACACAGGCCCCTGTTTCGCCGAGTGTGGGCTCCGGTGCTGGTCGCTGTACTGGCAGGGCTGCTCATCGCGGCGCCGCTCTTCGCGTACCTATGGGCCCACCCAGGCGCCGAGCAGCGCCTGACAATGGTCGACGCCCCCTTGCAGGCGTTTGCCGCCGGGAACGTACCAGCCATATTGGCCCAGGCCTGGAGCGAAATCGCCGGACTGTTCATCCCGGGCTGGGGCGATGGCTTCCTGGCCTACAACATCCCGGGTCGCCCAACGCTGGCGCCCTGGACGGGCGTGCTGCTACTCGCGGGGCTGGCTCTATGCGCGGCGCGCTGGAGGCGCCCACAATGTGCATTCGCGCTGCTGTGGCTCCTCGTGGGCCTCTCGCCATCCTTGCTTACGGGAGCGGTCGCGAGCAGTACGCGAAGCATCGCAGCCCTACCTGTGATCTTCTTGTTCCCGGCCATTGCGGTCGTCTTCTCCTATCGCTGGGCCGCGAGACGCTGGGGGTGCAGGGCGGCCCGCGCCGTCGTTGCTGGCGCCGTCGTATTGGTGATAGCGACCGGCGCCGTCGCTGTGCGGGACTACTTCGGACGGTGGGCCCAGTCTCCCGATGTGCGGGCAGCCTACCAGAAGACGGTGGTGGCGGTGGCGGAGTACCTCGATGCTCAGCCTTCGGGCGGAACTGTTGTGCTCTCGACAGTCTATCCCGGGGCGCCTCACGACCCGTACGTCTTCAGGCTTGGCTTGGCCCGGCAGGACATCTCGGCTCGCTGGATCGACGCGCGTCGGGCACTGTTGGTACCGCCGGATCCGGTGGCCGTGCTTGTCGTGCCTTCGAGCACACCGATCGATCCCTACTTCATCAGCCTCCCTGGCCTTCGACACAGGGAGGAGGTGTGGCTCCGGACGACGGACCTGGATCCGAGCTTCGACGTGTTCGATTGGCAGCCGCGGGACAGCTTGGCAGAGCTTCGCGCGCGCTCACACGATACGCCTCTCGATCTGGAACTGCCTGTGGATTTCGGTGGCGCCCTGCATCTCCGTAGACTCGATCTCACGACGTCCCGAATCTCGCCCGGCGAGGTCGTAGAGATCGTCACCGTGTGGGAAGTGCTCGATCCTGGGGCATTGCGGGATCCGACGTCAGGGGACGGGCTCGTCGAATTGGTGCTGTTCACCCACGCGCTCGATGCGGCTGGAGACATCGTGGCCCAGGAGGACCGACTGGACGCACCGGCCTGGAGTTGGCGAGCTGGCGACGTTGTGGTTCAGATTCACCGTTTCGTGCTGCCGGACGACTACGGGTCGGATAGGATCCTCTTGGAAGTCGGCGCCTATCGCCCTCACGACCTCAGCCGCCTGCCGGTTCTGGTCGGTGGCGAGGTTGTCGGCGATCGTGTCCTGGTCGGACCCATCGAAGTTGAGGGAAAGGCAACGAGCTGATGGCGGCGCACACTCCGGACACGATATCTAAGGAGTCGGGCTCAGCGACGCGCACCGTAGCCCGTCTGGAGCCCGTCCTGTTCGCCATCATCCTGCTGGCGGCAGCCTTCCTGCGGCTCTACCGCCTCGACTCCGTCCCTCCCGGCCTGACTCACGATGAGGCGGACACGGGCTACTTCGTCGCAGCGGTGTATCGTGGCGAGCCTGCGCAGGTGGAGGCGCCGTACGGCTACGCCAATGAGCCGTTTGCCCAGTACTCGGGCGCGGTGTTTATGGCCCTGGTCGGGCCGACAGATCTGGCGCTGCGTCTGCACTCGGTCTTCTTCGGCATGCTGCTTCTCGTATTCACGTATCTTTGGGCGCGGAGCGTGTTTGGCGTGGGCGTGGCACTGGGGAGCGCGGCCCTGATCGCGGTCTCGTTCTGGACCGTCGCGGTCAGTCGCTTTGCCCTCAACCCGGAGCCTGCGCCGGCGCTGTTCACCGGGGCAGTCTACTTCCTGTGGGTCGCGCTGCGAGGCGGCCGTAAGCGCCGCTGGGCGTGGGCGCCGTTTGCGTTCCTTCTGGCCGGCTCCCTGTACGCGTATGAAGCTGCGCGCGCGGCCGCGATTGGGTTGATTCTCTTCGTCGCCTATCTCGCGGTCTTCGGGCGAGAGCTGCTCCGCCGATCCGGACTCTGGTTCGCCGGGGCTCTGGCGGTTGCCGGCTTGCTAGCGGCGCCTCATCTGCTAGATCCGGCCGCGTGGGCGCGCTCGATGACTCAGTCGGGCCCGCTGCGCTCTGCGCTTCGGGGTGACTTGGCGCCGCTGCTCACGAACGCCGTGACCGCCCTGGGTACGTTCACCTTCAGAGGAGACAGCTTCGTGACCTACAATCTCCCCGGAAGGCCCATCTTCGATCCGCTGGTCAGCCTGTTCTTCTGCGCCGGGATTGTGTGGTCTCTCATTCGCTGGCGAAAGCCGGCGTATGCGTTTGTGCTGATATGGCTGGTTGTGGGCATATCTCCCTCGCTAGCCATCGGGGAGTGGACGAGCACGCTGCACAGCATGGCGGCGCAGGCACCGATTATGGTCCTGCCAGCCATCGCTGCCGTCGAGGTGGCGCGCGCGATCAAGAAACGGCTCGGAGCGCGCTGGGAGACGCGTTTCATCGCTTTCTGTGCGGCGTGGTTGGCGGTTGTGGCCGTGTCCACCGGCTACGACTACTTCGGGCGCTGGGCCGGTTCGCCTCACACCCGTGCGGCGTACTTTCAGAATCTGGTATCCATCAGTGACTACCTGGACGACGGCGAGTACAGCGGCGCCGTGGCGCTTTCGTCACCGTTCCCTGAGCAGCCGCTCGACCCATTCATCGCGGACCTGCGGATGCGGCGCGACGGTATTTTGCTCCGCTGGTTCGATGGACGGCGCGCTATCGTGTTCCCCGACATATCGAGCAGCTTGCTCGTCGTGCCACCGAGTACTCCGCTCGATCCATACATCGACGCGCGTCTTCCACTGGGTGTCCCTGATCGAGTGCATTTGAGGCCCGACGACACCGACCCCTACTTCGACGTATATGAATGGGAGCCTCAGGTGGCGCTCTCTCACTTCATGCAGACTCCAACGGGCTCCGTCACGGCAGGTGACCGTTCGCTTGCGCTACCCGTCAACTTCGGGGGCGTTGTCGAATTGGTGTCGTACGAGGTTCTAGGCGCCAATGCTGCGCCGGGCGGCGAGGTGACTGTCGCAACCGTATGGCGCGTGGTGGATCCGGGATTGCTCTGGCCTGTCGCGGACGATGCGTATGGACCCAGCGCGGCGACATTCGTGCATATGCGCGGCCCAGAAGGCGGGAGCGTCGCGCAGGAGGATCGTTTGGACGCCCCTGCCTGGAATTGGCAATCGGGCGACACATTCGTCCAGGTGCATCGCCTGACGCTGGAATCCGGCCTCACGCCCGGCTCCTATCCGTTGGCTGTAGGTGTCTCCTCCAGCGATGGAACGTCGCGACTACCGGTTCTGGCCGGCTCGTCCGTGTTGGACGATCGTGTTCTACTGCCGCCGGTGGAGGTGGCAGAACGGTGAGCGGGCGGCGCGATCCGGCCAAACGATCGACGGCCCCTCGCTGGCTGTTCATCGTTGTCCTCCTGCTGGGCGCCTGGACACTGCGCGTCTGCTGTCTGGAGGATGCGCCACCCGGATGGCGCGATGACGAACTGATCAACATCAGTGCGCTGTCTGGGGAAGTCGCGGCGGGTTCCTTCCCTCTCTACTTCCTGGGAGCGTCGGGCCACGAGCCGCTCTACCATTATGTGCACGCTGCGGTACTGTCAGTTCTTGGGTCCAACGTCCTGGGCGGGCACCTGCTTTCGGCAGCCTTGGGGCTGCTCTCCATCGCTCTGACGTACGTCTTGGCCTCCAGGCTTCTCGGGCGACAGGCTGCAACCATCGCATCGCTTGGCCTGGCGACTTCCTTCTGGTCGCTGATGTACAGCCGCATCGCGCTGCGCCATATCAGCGTGCTGCCCCTCGCGCTTCTTTCCTTCTATCTATTCTGGCGTGCTCACCAGGCTCGAGGGCGCTCGCTGTGGACCTACGTGGCCCTCGGCGTGGTCATGGGACTTGCCCTCCACACCTATTTTGCGAGCCGCCTGCTTCCTCTCATACTTCTGATATTCCTGCTGTACCTGCTTGTCTTCCACCGGGGCAGATTCCGCCGCGAGTGGCGAGGGCACCTGCTGGCGGTGGGGATAGCGCTAACCATGGCTGTGCCGATGGGGCTCACGGTGGTGACCAGCGTGGGAGCCGACCCACGGGTGGCCGAGTTGGCCGCTCCGCTCCGGGACCTGCGGATGGGCAATCCTCGGCCGCTCTGGGAGAACACGGTACAGACAATAGGGATGTTCACCACCACCGGTGACCCTGAGTGGCTGTACAACCTGCCCGGACGCCCCGTGTTCAATGTGTTGGGCGGGGCGCTGTTGTGGCTCGGCGCGGCGATCTGTGTGATCCGCTGGCGCCAGCCCGTGTACTTCTTCCTCGTCTGCTGGTTCGCGGCGGGCCTCGCGCCGGCGTTTGTGAGTGTCCCTCCTGCCAGCCTGAGTCATACGATACTGGCTCAGCCCGTGGCATATGTGTTGGCGGCCCTGGCTATTATCGACCTTAGATCGCAGGCAGCCAGGCTGGCTCGGAAAGCCGGATGGGACGAGCGGCGGGCGCGGCGCTTGGGAACCTCCCTCTTCTGGGTCCTGGCCGTGGCATTCCTGGTGACGAATGCGTATCGCGATCTGCGGGACTACTTCGTCGTCTGGCCGCGCCAGAGCCTGGTGCGCTTTCTGTACCGGGCCGATTACCGTGACATCGCGCGGTATCTGGACGAGCGGTCCGACCTGGTGGAAGTCGCTGTGGGCAGTACGCTCCTCGGGCCCTGGGATCGGCTCGCGCTGGAAGCGGACATCGGGCGCGACGATGTCTCAACCCGTCTCTTCGATCCGCAGCGAGCGCTTGTGTGGGTGGATGGGGGCGGGCCGGCGATCGTGTTCCTAACTGACCACCCCCGCCCCGGTCCGCCGCTCGAAACTCTCATTGAGATGGCCGGCGAGGTCAGGGGGCGGGTCGGACGCACGGCGATTCTCTACGAAATGCCCGCTGCCATTCATCTAGACTCCCTGGACTGCACGATGCCAGCTCTGGAGTTGCTCCCCGAGGCGCGGTTCGGCAACGGCTTGGAGCTGATGGGTCTATGTTGGGAGGGCGGGTCTCCGGCGGATCCGGGCACTGAAGCCGTCCTGATTACGGTGTGGCGGGTCGCGAGCCCCCTTGATCACCCTCCGGAGACAGTTGTCGC
>JAUVSX010000095.1 GCA_030596915.1 Chloroflexota bacterium
ACCCACGTCGACTAGAGTCTGTAGGATGCGCCGCACCTTGGGGATGTTAGCGAAGAATTCGAGGGCCTCATCGACGTCCATAGCCAGCACATCCGTGATGCTCTTACCCCTGTACCGTACCTCCAGAGTTTCCAGGTTGAACCGCTTGCCGTGGCACACGTTACATGTCACCCAGACGTCGGGCAGGAAGTGCATCTCCACCTTCTTCCTCCCGTGGCCCTTGCACGCCTCGCAACGTCCGCCTTTGACGTTGAAGCTGAAGCGACCCGGCTTGTACCCGCGGATCCTGGCCTCCGGCGTTCGAGCGAACAGCTCGCGTATCGGCGTCATCAGTTGCGCGTAGGTTGCTGGATTCGAGCGGGGTGTGCGTCCGATCGGATCCTGCGTGATGTTGATGGCCTTGTCGATGTGTTCTAGCCCGTCGACCCGCGTGTGCACGCCGGGCTTCCGAGTCGCGCTGTGCAAGTCCCGTGCCAGCGCCGGATGAAGCGTCTGCGCGACGAGCGACGACTTGCCGCTGCCCGAAACGCCAGTGACGCAGGTGAACAGCCCAAGCGGGAATCGCACCGTGAGGTCCTTCAGGTTGTTCTGCCGCGCTCCGACGACGGTCAGCCAGCGACCGTCTACTGGCCTGCGACGTCCATTTGGCGACGTGACCTGCAGGTCCCCGCGGAGGTAGCGTCCGGTCAGCGATTCGGCATGGGCGATGATCGCTTCTGGCGGGCCCTCCGCGACGACCCATCCACCGTTGACGCCCGCCCCCGGCCCCAGGTCTACAACCCAATCGGCTGCCCGGATTGTCTGCTCGTCGTGCTCAACCACGAGCACGGTGTTACCCATATCGCGTAGATTTTCGAGTGTGTCCAACAGGCGGCGGTTGTCGCGCTGGTGCAGGCCGATCGTCGGCTCGTCGAGTACGTAGAGGACGCCAACCAACCCGCAGCCGATCTGGCTCGCGAGGCGAATGCGCTGCCCCTCTCCGCCGGACAAGGTGGGCGCCGAGCGGTCGAGGGTCAGATAGTGCAGCCCGACGTTCGTCAAGAACTGGAGTCGCCCGTTGACCTCCTTCAGCACTTCCTCGGCGATCTCCAGTTGGTCGGGCGACATCTGCGGCCACAGGCTATCGACCCAATGCGCGGCTTCGCCGATGCTGAGAGCGGTGACCTGGTTGATCGTACTGCTGCCGACCGTAACGGCCGCGCTTTCCGGGCGCAACCGCTTCCCCCGACAGGTCGGGCATGGCTGCTGGCTCATAAACGACGTGTACCAGCGCCGCATAGCGTCGGACTTCGTCTGGCGGTATCGCCGCTTGGTACCGTTGACCGTGCCTTCGAATGTCCATTCGCCTTGCCCCGAGGACCGCTCCGACTCCCACTGCCACACAACCCTGACACCGCCGTAGAGGATTGCCTGCTGGCATTCGTCAGACAGATCGCGCCACCTTGTGTCCAGGTCGTGGCCGAACTGCTCCACAATCTGCTGCGCCATACGGTAGGTACCGCTGGACTTCTTCTTCCTGAGCTCGCCCCACGGCCGCACGCCACCATCGTGGAGCGACCGGTCTGGATCGACGAAGCGGTCAGGATCGAACTCGATTTTCGTCCCCAGACCATTGCAGTTTGGGCACATGCCCGCCGGCGAGTTGAAGCTGAACATCGATGGAGTGAGCTCAGGGAAGCTCAGGTCGCACACGGGGCACGCGTTCTGCTCGGATAGCAGCAGCTCTTCACCACCATCCTGAGCGATCCCTACCAGCCCGTCTCCCAGGCGCAGGGCCGTCTCAATCGAGTCGGTGAGCCGGCTCACATACGAGCCGCGCTCCCTCCCATCTCCGGTCGGCGAGATCAGCCGATCGACGACCAGCTCTACAATGTGCTTCTTGTTCTTGTCGAGCAGTATCTCCTCGTCGAGCCCGCGGATTGCGCCGTCCACCCGCACCCTGGCGAAACCATCGCGGCGGGCTCTGGCGAACACGTCCTGGAATGCGCCCTTGCGGTGGCGGGCGACCGGTGCCAGTACGAGGAAGCGCGTCGCGGGTGGTAGATCCGCGACCTGGGCGGCGATCTCCTGCGAAGACTGAGCCCGCACGTCGCGCCCGCATTGGGGACAATGCGGCGTGCCAACGCGCGCAAACAGCACGCGAAGGTAGTCGTAGACCTCGGTCACGGTGGCCACTGTTGAGCGGGGATTTCTGCTCACCGCCTTCTGCTCGATAGCGATTGCGGGGCTCAGGCCACCGATGAAGTCTACCTCGGGTTTCTCCATCTGGCCGATGAACTGCCGGGCATAGGCCGAGAGGGACTCGACGTAGCGACGCTGCCCTTCGGCATAGAGCGTATCGAAGGCCAGCGACGACTTGCCGCTGCCCGAGACGCCTGTGAGCACAATCAGCTTGAGGCGCGGCAGCGATACGTTGATGTTCTTCAGGTTATGCTCTTTTGCGCCCTGAATGACGATTCTGTCATCGCGCATATGAGATGGCCCCGGGCTCGTCCGAAAGCTGTTCTGAGTGAGAAGACCACTACGGCGAAGCCAGCGGTCTAGATCATTTGTTCTACCATGGAGTCACAACGGTGTCAGGTTGCTTGCTGGGGATGGTCATGCCTGGAGCTGTGGCTAGCGGGCGGCCGCTGGCGAAGCGCTCAGGCTATCCGAGCTGGATCGATGGGATAGGCGCCGTACTCTTCAACCATCTCGCTCACGCGGGCGATCCGCTCGATCTTTGCCTCGGGCATCACGTTGTCTGCGACGCCGAGGATGAAGGCGTTCCCCGGAGCAATGGTGCGCAGAACGGTGCGCATATATGAGTCGAACTCTCCGTCGGTGACCGGATCGCACAGCATCATCGAAGGGATGCCGCCCCAGATGATGACGTCGTCGCCAAGCACAGCCCGCGCGCGCTCCAACGTCATGGGCACCATTGGCGCCGTGACGAAGCACTCGGCCATGTCGAAGCCCGCCTCCTTGATCAGGTCCAGAAGCAGGCTGGTGTCGGCATCAGCGTGACATACGAGCAGCTTGTCTCGCTTGTGGAGCCGCTCAGCGAAGGGCTTGAAGTACGGCAACATATGCTGGCGGAAGAGACGGGGCGGCGTGAACTGCGTCTGGAAGTGGGCGCCGTGGAGAATGAGTCTGGCCGGCGAGTCCAGAGCGACTTGCTGGACAATCTGAGTGTACTCACCCAGCACGCCCAGGAGGTGATTCACTTGATCCGGGTAGTCGTGCAGGTGATAGAACGCGGTGTTGTAGCCGGCGAGCTCGAGCAGGAACATACTCATTGGGTCTTGGCCGATATCGACAAGGGGCACGCCATCCTCGCCTGTCTCCTCCTCGTACGCCAGGTACGCGTCGTAGGTCGGGATGACGTCGGTGTGGCTGATGAGGTACTCCACCGCGAGGTAGTCTCCCAGACCTTTGATAACGTGTTGCATCTCCCGACCCCGGATACCTGCCTGGTCCAGCGTCCTGGAGCCGCGGAAGACGGTGGACAGTGTGCCGGCCGGCGTGACGTACTCGGTGCGAACCTCGCTGCCGTGTTCCTCGGTCCGAACCTCGACGTCGCGTAGCTTGGTGCGGAAGATCGCGCCGTCTCGCGCCGGCGTGCCGAGTCCGAGCTCGCGCTCGATCTCTCGCATGGTCAAGCCCTGATACTTGGCCGGCAGCGTGCCCTGCAGGCGGTGGGCGTCAAACCAGAGCTTGAGCCTCGGGACCCAGGGGATGCGGTCCGGGCTGCTGCCCGCCATTACGGAAAGCAATCGTTCCTGGTTGGTCATCGCCGTCATATCGCGATGGTGTCCTCTCCTGCGATTGCGGCGCCGCGGTGCCTGCCTGGCGGGCAGAGGGTGGGCCGTGAGCGAATGGTCCTCTCTGGACAAAGACCGGAGGTCGGAGTAGATTATAGCCAGGTTATCTCCCTGCGGCCAGCTATGCCATGGAGGTCTTGATGACCGATTGCCCCAGTTGCGGACGGTACGTCGGACCGTACGATCTCTGTCCATACTGCGGTGCGCGCCAGGCAGGGCGAGTCCGCATACGCGCCCTCAGGATCGCGGCCGTCGTCTGCGCCACCATCGGACTGGCTCTACTGTGGTTCGTCGCTACGCGATCGCAGGTTCCCCTGGTCCAGGTTGGCGGGATCGACGCGGCGATGAACATGGCTTACGTGAGGCTCGCGGGAACGTGCGTGGATGCACCTTCCTACGATGCCAGTAGCGGCTACCTAAGCTTCTGGATCCACGATGGAACCGGAGATATCCGCGTGTCTTCGTACCGCGAAGAAACGCAGCGTCTCATCTCGTCGGGCCGCGTGCCTGCAGTCGGGGACTGGGTCGAAGTGGCTGGCACGATCCGTGTCCGCGACTCCGTCGCCTCACTCACTGTCAACGTGCCCGAGAAACTCGCCCTTACCCGGGCCGAGCCTGCTGACCGCGCGATCCAGGACATCGGGACTGATGACCAGTACCAGCGCGTTCGCGTTCGAGGTCAGGTGCGCGACGTGCGCGAGCCCTACGCGGGTCTGACGCTGGTCACAGTCCACGACGGTACCGGGGCCATCCCCGTCGTGGTGAGCCGCGACCTCGAGGCGCTCAGCGGCGCTTTGCCTCTATTCTCGTTGGGCCAATCGGTCGAGGTCGTCGGCGCCGTCTCCGTCTATCGCGGCGCGCCGCAGCTCGTGCCTGCAAGCACGGACGACATCGTCTCGCTCGATGAAAGCGTGCCGATCGCCGATGAGAGACCAATCGGACGGCTATCGGCAGCGGACGTCGGAACCCTGGTTGTCGTTCGGGGAACAGTCGTGGAGCTGGATGACCTCTCCTCGGGCGTCAGGCTGGCGCTCGACGACGGCAGCGGACGCGTCGCAGTAGTGCTGTGGCAATCGGTCCACGAGAACGCCGGCAATCCGGCCGCCATCGATCTGGGCGCGCTGGTCCGGGTTCTGGGGGAGGTCAACGTGTATCGGGGCGAGCTTGAGGTCGTTCCTGCGTTGGCCGCAGACGTCCAGGTCCTCGCGGGGGCGCCTGCCGCTGAGGAGACTGCCCTACCCACGGATCGAGCGGTGAGGACTCCGACCCGCACTCAGACGCTGACCGCCACTGCTCAGCCCGCACCCTCAGTGCGGCCGTCTGAGACCCCGGAACTGGGGACCATCGCGCCGCCAGCTACCGCGATCGTGAGCCCATCGCTACCGCCGGCTCAGGCGCTTGACGAGACCCCCACACCACCGCTGCCGGTGACGTCGATTGGGGCCATCTCCACTGACCGCGTGGGACAGCAGGTGACCGTGGAGGGAGAAGTCGTCGCCGCCGCCAGCTTCTCCGCGGGGTTCAAGTTCACCATCAGCGACGGCACCGGGCAGGTGGTGCTCCTGATGTGGCACGAGATCTACGACTCGTGCTGGGACGCGTCTCAGATCAACCTCGGCGCCAGGGTGCGCGCGACCGGGGAAGTCGCGCTCTACAAGGGCGAGCTGCAGATACAGCCGGGCTTCGGTGGCGACGTAGAGGCGATCACAGGCTCAGACCCGTGGGCGCCGATGCGCGACATCGGATCGCTGGGCGGTGGCGACGAGGGACAGCGCGTGATGATCGAGGGTGACGTCCTCCGGGTCGAAGGGCTGAGCAGCGCGGTCAAGGTGTTTCTCGGTGACGACACGGGGGAGGTTGTTGTCTTCATCTGGCGCAACATCCTCGATCGTGTTGCGGCGAACACTGCGCTGGGCACGCCCGGCAGCCGGGTACGCGTCGTCGGGACGGTTGACCTCTACCGCAGCAACCTGGAGGTTATCCCGGCCCTGCCCGTTGACGTAGTCGTGCTCACCACACCGTAGGAGGTGACGAGGTGAAGGCGGTGGGTGCGCGGTCAGCAGGCCGCCAGCTACCCGTCTTCACCCGGCGTTGCGTCACCAGTATTCTGGGTCGCCTCGAAACGTGCGCTGATCTTCTCCAGCTCGGCATTCACCTGGCGCAGGGCTGACAGTATGTGGGGTTGCGCGTCCTGCCAGGCATTCTCTCCCGCCGATCGAGCAGACTCGGCAGCCTTCTTCGCCTCAGCCTGCACGCGCCGGCCCTCGGACGAGTCCGCGAACTCATCGATGGCCTGTCCCACGTGGTGCACCAGCCCCGCCACCCCTGTCTGCAGTTCCTGCATATGCTGGCGGGTCTCCTCGCGTTCCCACGTCGCACGCAGCGCTCCGGCGATGTTCTCGCCGAGCGCTTGGACCTGGTCACCGACTTCACGCCACGCTGTATCGTGGGTCGCATTCTCGTCTGTCATAGGTTGCCTCCGGGCTGACGATCGAATCCCTGCTGGTCCCCGTTGCCCTCGTGGTCTCCCGCATAGTACCATACCCGCAGCGGCGGTGCAATGGCCCCGGAACCCGGACTGTGCGTCAGGAGGAGGCTAGCGCGTGCCCCTCGGTGACGTGGCCCTCATGTCTCTCTACGCTGTTGCTGGTGTGCTGGCTGCAGGTGTGCTTTCCCTTGTGCCCGCCCTGCACGTTTACAACTTCGCAGGCCTGGTAATCCTGGCCACCGCCTTGCCTGGCGCATCTTATCCTCGCCAGTTTGTCGCCTTCTTCTTCCTCGGGTTGACCACGGGCTACGCCATGCTCAGTATGGTTCCAAGCGTCTTTCTCGCCGCCCCCGACGACTCCACTCTCTTCATCGTTCTGCCCGGGCAGGGTTACATGCGACGGCGACGCGCGTTTGAGGCGGTTACCCTTGCAGGCGTTGGAGGTCTGGCGGGAATCCTAGTTCTGGCGGCCCTCGCGGTAGTTGCCCATCCGCTGTTGCGCACGCTGCGCGACATCGTCCGGCCGCACCTGCACTGGATGCTCTGGGCAGTCATTGCGTGGATGCTGCTCTCGGAGTGGCCCAAGGGCGCTGACCGGGCGCCTCCGGGTTGGCGCCGCTGGTGGGAGGGATGGCGCAACCTCGCCGCAGGTCTGCTGACCTTCCTGCTCGCAGGTCTGCTGGGCCTGATCCTGTTCTACCGGAGTCCGGTTCCGGTGACCCTCGCGTTTCAAGGGCTGCTTCCCGCCTTCGCCGGCCTGTTTTCGGTGCCGTGGGTGCTGCAGAACCTGGTATCTCGGGTCGAGATGCCCCCGCAGCATCTTGCCACGACTGTTGACGTCACCCCTGCGCTGCTCCTCCAAGGGACTCTTACTGGCCTGCTCGGGGGCCTCTTCGCCGCATTCTTCCCGGGTGTTACAGGTGGCATCGGAGGTCTGGTCGCTGGCCACGCGACTGCGCAGCGGGACGACAGACTGTTCCTTGTCTCGCAGGGCGCTTGCCGGGCTGTCTACTACGTAGGCGCGCTGCTGCTGTTGTTCATTCCGGGGCTCCACCTGACCCGGGGCGGCATGGCGTCGATGTTGAGTAGCGTGTGGAGCGCCCACACCACCCGCACCTTCTATCTCGCTGTTGCGGCCGTGGTCCTCGCCGGTGTCGTCTCGTTCTTCCTGTTGCTTCTGCTGGCGCGCCTGGCGGCTACGCTCTCGGGCAAGGTGCGTTACCGTTGGATCAGCCTGGGCACCTTGCTCCTGCTACTCGCGATCGTTCTGCTCGCAACGGGGTGGAAGGGTCTGCTCGTGTGCGGCGTGGCTACGGGGATCGGCCTCATCCCGGCCCTGTGGGGCTCCCGCCGTGTCAACTGCATGGGCGTCGTGCTACTGCCTCTGGCCCTTCAGTTGACCGGAACGGCGAGTGGTCTCGCAGGGTGGCTGGGGTTGATCCAGTGAGGCGCGCGTCGCGTGCCGGAACAGGCTTCGCACACTCGACCCGCTTGGCCGGACTGGCGACGGGATGAAAGGCATCGCGCATTTCTTGACAGGCGTGGCTCTCGCCACGTTCTTCCCCGACGTCGTGCGCCACGCAGCCGGAGGGGCGCTCGTGCCCGTGCTGGGCGGCATTGTGGGCATCCTGCCAGACACGATCGACTTCAAATTCGTCCGGTTCTTTGAAAGGTACGACGTCGCGATCGACCCGGGCCCCAATCCCCACGCCCGGCAGATCGCCGAAGAGTTGGCCAGGGAGATGCGCCAGGCCTACGCTTCTGGGACGCCCCGCACCGTGATGATGCACACGATCCGAGTGGGAACCGACAGCTGGCGCCAGTACACGGTGTTGTTTGATCCGGCGAGGAGCGAAGTCGCGGTGAGCATCGGATCTCTGGTCAGCACAGCCCAGGAACCGATCCCTGGGCCGAAGCACGAGTCCGTCAGCGAAGCGCGTGTGGCGGTCGGCGTGCCAATGGAGGCTGCTTGCGGGCGTGTGGTCACGATTGACGCGTTCACTGGGCCGAGCTTGACCTTTGATCGGAAAGCCGACAGACTGGAGGTGCGTTTCCTGGATTGGCATCGGCGTTGGACCCACAGTCTGTGGTTTGCCTTGGTGATTGGCCTGGTCGCGGCAGGGATCGCAGCGTTGAACCAGGCGCTCGGGGGGCCCGAGCCGTCGGCAACTCCGCTGCTGGCTGGACTGGTGGCGACATTGGCCGTGGCAGGGCATATCGCCGAGGATCAGATGGGCACTATGGGCAGCAACCTGCTCTATCCTTTCACGCGGCGGCGCACGCCCGGCCTGGGTTGGCTGGACTCTGGCGATTCCATACCCAACTTCCTTACAGTGTGGGTGTCTCTGGCTATCATCCTCCTCAACCTCGATCGCTTCTCTCAACAGCCGAGGCTGCATCCGTGGCTGACCGTCGGAGTGGCAGTGGTGCTGCCGGTCGTTCTGCTGGGCGGGTGGTACGTGTGGCGGCGTGCCAACGGACCTGGCGAGGAGTCCGACGTCGCCCAGCCAGAGGTCCTGTCCGAGATGACGGACGCGGAGCTGCCGTGAGCCCCCCGTGCTGCGTGCGAACCCGGTCCCCGCTCGAGTGCCGACGTCGCCACGACCCGCGGCCTAGGCAGTCTGGTGCGGGTCACGCAGGTTATCTTGAGCGCTCCGCCGTCCCGCAGCGACCTCTTGCTTGATCGGCGAAGTGGAGAGCGTGTTCAGGC
>JAUVSX010000096.1 GCA_030596915.1 Chloroflexota bacterium
GGGGTTGCCGGCAAAGGTGTGGCCGTGGGCAAACTGCAACTCGTCCTCCGCGGGCCCGTAGAACGCGTCAGCCAGGTCCTCCCGGGCCATCAACGCGCCGATGGGCACCGCGCCGCTGGCAAGCCCCTTCCCCGAGCAAATCATATCGGGAACCACGCCAAAAGTCTGGGCAGCGAACATGTCGCCTGTCTTCCCGAACCCCGTCAAGACCTCGTCGAGAATGAGCAGCACGTTGTGGCGATCGCAGATGTCGCGAAGGATCCGGAAGTACTCGTCCGTTGGCGTGACAATCCCGCCGGTGTTGCAGATGGGCTCGAGGATCACGGCGGCCACGGTCTCGGGATCCTCGCTCACGATCACGTCCTCGAACAACTGGGCACAGAATCGGTTCGTCTCCTCCCAGGATGCGAACCGATCCCGAAGCTGTATTGGGGACGGCACCTTCAGGAAGCCACCCATCTGTGGCTCGAACTTGGTCTTGCGCTTCCCCGTGCCACTGGCTGCCATCGCGCCGAAGGTGGCCCCGTGGTAGGCCAGATACACGCTGACGATCTTGTACTTGCTGGGATGTCCAGTCTGCGCGAAGTACTGCCGCGCGAACTTCATCGCGGCCTCGGTTGACTCCGACCCCCCGCTGAACGGTTTGACGAAGCTGAGGTTCCCCGGCGTGACCGATCCCAGCTTCTCAACGAAGTCGAGTGTCACGTCCGCGACACCGTGCAGAGGCGGCGCGAACGTCATGATCTCCATCTGTCGCCGCATCGCCTCCATCACCCGGGGATGACGGTGACCCAGCACTGCGACGAATATGCCGCCGATGCCGTCGAAGTAGCGCTTGCCATCGACATCCCACACGTAGAGCCCCTCGGCCCGATGCAGGATCAGGGGCGATTTGATGACCTCGGACGTCTGCTGGAAGTCGATGAAGGTGTGTCTCAGCAGTCGCTCCTGTCGCGGTGTCGGTTTCATAGTCCCTCCCAGGGACTCAGAGTGTCTGGCCAGACAGCCTCGGCCCGGCCAGCGTGATCATTGCCCACGCCACTCGGCGAAGGCGCGAACCATCGCCTGCACGTTCTCCACGGGGACGTCCGGACCGACTTCGCCCCACCCTATCAGGCCGCCATCGAAGACGGCCAGAGCGTCAAGAACGCCGATAACGTGCTGCGCCACCTCGCTCGGCTCGCCGTACGGCAGCACGTGCTGGCGGTCCGGGTCACACATGAAGCTCATTCGTCCGCCAAGCTGTGTGGCCAGGTAATCCGTGCCCATTAGCGACATCTGGGGATGGAGGACATCCACGCCAATCTCTGCGAGGTCGGGCAAGATCGCGGCAATCATGCCGTCGCTGTGGAAGAAGACGTGGCAGCCACCAGCGTGCACCGCCTCGAACAGGGATGCGTAGGCCGGTTTGAAGACCTCGCGCCAGAGGGATGGTCGGATCAGCAAGGCGTTCTGCGAGCCCCAGTCGTCTCGGAAGTAGATCCCGTCCACGCCCAGTTCGGCCCACCGTCTGATGCGGGCGAGCATATAGTCGCAGATGCGGTCGCGCAGCTCAACAACCTCTGGCCGACCCACGACAAGGTCGACCAGGAGTGCTTCGATGCCGCGCAGGTACATCATACGTTGAAATAGCGTGTCGCCATCCGCGAGGACATAGTGTGCCCCCTGATCGTGAGCGAGATAGGCGTGTGCCCTCTCGAACTCCGGCCATCCGACCGAAGCCGGCCACCGAAATCCGCCCAGAGCCGCCCAGTCGGCAAGCGGGTGGACCGCAACCTGTCCCTTGAGATCACCGCTGGCGCTGACCCAGATAGCACCCCACCGGTCGGCGGTGGGCACGCCGGCTCTGCCGGAGAACTCCTCGGACTCCGAATAGCCGAACAGTACGATGTCGGGCGGATACTCTGCCCACAAGTCTGCCAGAGCTTGACGATACGGGTCGCGCGCGCCGGGGAGAACCGAGTAGTACGCCGGTATGCGGTCAGGCGCCCGCCTCTCGATCGCCCGGATAGTCCTCTCACGGGCGGACATCGATAGCGACCCCATCACGCGGCCACCCCCAGGTACTCGATAGCGGTCAGAAGCAAGACCTTGGCCGTATCGACGATATCCAGAAGGTCCACCCACTCGTGGTCGGCGTGGGCGCGGGCGAGCCCGGTGCCGTATTGCAGCGCGGGAACGCCTGCCTCGCGGATGAAGACTGAGCTGTCGGCAACGTACTTCATCCCAGCCAGGGGCAGAGGGCGCCCGTGCACTTGCGCGTAGGCTCGGCGCAGGGCGACGGCGACAGGCGTCTCCGGGTCCAGTTCGAACCCGTCGCGCTGCCGCCAGAACCGAGCGTCGATCGTCGCGCCCGTCTCGCCAGCAACGCGCTCCACCAGACCGCGAAACTCGGCCTCCACCTTGGAGAACGCGCGATCGGGCGCGTAGCGCCGGGTCCCGACAATGTGACACTCGGTGGGCACGCGGTTGTAGAAATCGCCCGCCTCAAACACACCGATGAAGGTGCTCTCCGACCCCAGATCGTAGGGCAGCACGGTCTCGGCGAAGCGGATGTTCTCCGCCTCCAAGGCGCACACCAGCCGATTCCCTACCAGGATAGGGTGAGGTAGATCCGCTGGCGCTGCCAGTTCGTGAACGGCATCGCCCTCACGGCGAACCGTGAGCTCGAAGATGCCGAGCCCCTTGCCGGCGACGGGCAACTCGTCGTGCGAGCCCTCTGCACAGATGACGGCATCGCCCACGTGCCCGGCGTCGATCAGTTGCCGAACCGTTTCTCCTAGTGCCCACGGCGCCTCGTGCATCCCGTGCGCGGTGATGAGCACGTCGCCCGCCAAGCCGGTATCTGCCTGGGCCAACACACGCGCAACCTCGGCAATCGCAGCCAGGCCGGACTTCATATCGGCGGCCCCTCGCCCGTGGATGCACGCCCCGTCGAATCGGGGCGGGGCATGCGCCGCGTGGATGGTGTCCAGATGGCCATCGAACTGCAGCGTGGGGCCGCGCTGCGCGCCCTGCAAGCGCGCGACGACACTCGGGCTCCTCGGGTGGCCGTCGTGCGCTTCGACCACGACGTCCAGACCGAAGGAGCGCAAGGCCTGCGCATACGAGTCGGCGACCCTGGCGCAGTCGCCCGTCGGGCTGGGGATACGGACCAGTGCGAGCGTCAGATCGCGCAACCGGCCAGCATCCACTGCCTGAACGAGGTCATCTACTAGTCCCATCACGAGTCATCCTCAGACAAGAGCTAGGCGCCGGGAACCAGCGCGGTCGCACGGGGGCCACGTTGGCCTGGTGATACAGCGCCGACCATACCACAGGTCAAAGAGCGCGACAAGCTTGCGGCGACGAAGCCGGGGGCTACGCTGCTTGTCGAGGATCGCAAGCCCGATATACTCCGACAGGTTCCCGGCGCGCCACTTCGCCGGGCGCCTAGTGCCAGAGGAGACGGAGAGTGACGAGAACTGGCCTGCCCCCAGGCTTCACATCCCGACCGGCAACCCTGGACGATGCTGCTGAGATCGCTGGAGTCGTCAACGCAGAGGCGCTTATCACGGTCGGGAGGCTGACGAGCAGCGCCGCCGAAATCGGCGCCGAATTGCAGATGCCTTCGGTCGACTTGGGCCACGACACGTGGGTGGTCATAGATGCGGGTGGCACGCTGGCGGGGTTCTGTATCGTGTTTGATCCTTCGCCCCACGTAGCGCTCCACACCTGGTGCGGCGTGCACCCAGACCATTATGGACGGGGCATCGGTGCCACCCTCGCCGAGTGGACCGAGACCCGCGCTCGTGCATCGATTGAGCAGGCCCCGCCGGGCGCCCGCGTGGCCATTGGGCAAGAGATCGAATGCGCGCATTCCGGGGCGCTCGAGCTGCTGCGGAACCACGGGTACCGCCCAGACCGGTACTTCTCGCGCCTTCAGGTGGAGCTTGACGCGGCGCCGCCCGAGCCTCCTGTCCTGGAAGGGATCGCGATCCGACCCTACGGCGGCGAAGCCGAGTTGCCCAGGCTTGTCCACGCCTTCGAAGACGCCTTTCGCGATCGTTGGGGCTTCGTCGAGCAGCCGTTCGAAGACACTCTGCGGGAGTTCCAGGCGTGGATCAACACGAGTCCCCGATACGATCCCTCGCTTTGGCTGGTCGCCATCGAAGGTGATGAGATCGTGGGGCTCTCGATAGCGGAGGGCGAGACGTCAGAGGACCCCGAAATGGGCTACATCTCGGAGATTGGGGTGCGCCGGCCGTGGCGCAAGCGTGGCATCGGAACGGCCCTGCTGCTCATCTTGCTGAGCGAGTTTCGCCGTCGCGGGCTCAAGCGGGCGGCGCTTGACGTCGATGCTGAGAGCCTGACGGGGGCAACCAGACTGTACGAGAAGCTCGGCTTCCACCTGGAGCGCCAGGCCGTCGCGATGGAGAAGGAGCTGCGCCCGGGGCGCGACCTGCGTACGCAGACGGCAGAGGCTTAGCGCCCGCCGCGAGTTGACACGCTGGCGCATGCCGCATAAGATGTTGGGGTGATCGGCCAAGGCCGATCCGGTCCTGGGATGGTGGCCAGGGGTCCGATTGCTAGTCAATATGGCTCACGAATCTCGCCAAACCGTCTGCCTGACCTTCGACTTCGACGCCATGAGCGTCTGGCTGAGCGGCAATCCCAACGCTACCCCAGCGATGCTCTCGCGGGGAGAGTACGGGGCTAATGTCGGGGTACCGCGAATCCTGGGCCTGCTCGCCTCCTTCGACATCCGTGCCACCTTCTTCGTGCCCGGTCACACAGCGGAATCGTTCCCCGAGTCCGTGGAGGCCATTCTCCGCGCCGGGCACGAGGTGGCCGAGCACGGGTACAGCCACCGGGACCCCAGCACGCAGAGCGCCGATGAGGAGAGAGAGGACTTTGAGCGGGGGCTGGCGGCCCTGACGGGCACCCTTGGCCACCCGCCGCTCGGGTTCCGTTCCCCGTCCTGGGACTACAGCGCAACGACGCTCCGGCTCTTGGTCGAGCACGGTCTCCTGTACGACTCCAGCCTGTTCGCTGGCGACTTCCACCCCTATCACCCACGGATGGGAGACCGCGTGGATGCAGACACGCCGCTCCACACCGGTGAGGAGACGAACCTGTGGGAGTTTCCAGTCTCGTTCTGCCTCGACGACTGGGCACACTTCGCCTTCAACTTCGATCCGCTGAGAGTTGGGCTCTCGGCCCCTTCCAAGGTCTTTGAGATCTGGGCGGGGGAATACGACTACATGACCGGTCACGAGCCGGGGGGCGTGCTCACGCTTACGATGCACCCTCAGATCATCGGCCGCGGTCACCGGATGGCGCTTCTGGAGCGATTCATCGAGCGCGTGCTCTTGGACGGATCGGCGCGCTTTGCCCGGATGGGCGACGTGGCCGGTGACCTCTCGGAGAAAGACGCTTAGGCTGCATTCGAGGAGGCGCCGAGGCTCTGCGACCCGCCCCGGTGGTATGTCACCACCTTGGGGCCACGGGTCCGCAGCCCGAGGCGGTAGAGCGTAGAGGAGGATACGGATGAAGCTATCCTGTGTGACCGCGAGCTACGTGGCCGATCTGCTCGGCTACCCGGGCGAGATCGACTGGGGGCTCGCGTCGGAGAAGATGCGACAAGCTCCCGTCATCGAGACGATCGAGGACATGCTCGAGCGACTTTCGCCGGCCGGGCTGGACGGGCTTGAGCTCTTCTATCCGCACGTGTCGCCGGCGAGAATCACGCCGGCGCTGGCGAGCGAGATCCGCCGGCGGCTTGCCACGCGAGGCATGGTCTGTTGCGCGTGTGCTGGCGGCGTCACTGACCCCGCAGAGGATCCCTACGCTGCCGAGGAGCTCTTCCAGACGGCTCAGTTGCTGCACGCGCCCCTCATCGCGGGTCACGCGCACTTCGACGACATCGCGCCCCTCACCGCTCTGTGCGAGCGTTACGGTGTGCGCGTCGGGTACGAGAACGGGGCGGAGGAGGATGCCGCCGAGATCATGGCCGCCGTCCAAGGGGGCAACGAGTGGGTTGGGGCCAACATCGACACCGGGAACATGGCATCGCAGGGCGGCGATCCGGTGCAAGCCATTCGGGAGCTCGGCCCGCGCGTCATGCACGTCCACCTGAAGGATGTGCGGGCGGTGGGATCGCACGACTGCGTCGCCATCGGTGCAGGCATCGTCGACGTCCGGGGCGTACTCGAGGCGCTGTGCTCAATCGGCTACGACGGCTGGCTGAGTATCGAGATCGAGACCGCCGACCACGACCCGACGGATGAGATCGTCGCCAGCGCGGAGAACATCCGCGGGCTGCTGGCGTGCATGTAGCGCAGCACGCTGCGCCGACGGGTGGGTTTCAGCCTTGGGGCCGGTGCCCAGCGCGACCCAGTGGTGCCCCGCCAGGCAGTGACCCCGCGTCGCCCAGTCCCTGACATGCACACGATCTCATGCCAGTTGGGGCACACCCGCGCCGACGCTGCCACTTTCGGTGGGAGACCCGTCCTCGGCCGGGACCCGTCGCCTGGCGGCTTGCCTTCAGCCCAAGGCCCGCGCCATCTGCCTCACCTGGTCGCTAGCCCCGCCGACAATTGCCGCCCCGTGCCCGGGGCAGAGCACGTCGTAATCGAGTACCGCCATTCGCCGGACCGACTCGATGGCCTGATCCTTGGCAATCGTGAAGGGTGAGGGCGGTGGTCCCAGGCGCCCACCACGATGGTCGATCGCGTCCCCGCAGATCAGCAACCTGATCGCGGGCACGTGCAGGGCGATGGCTCCGGGGGTATGGCCCGGGACATGCAGGACCGTTGCGCCACCCAGGATGTCCAGCGTGGCGCCATCCTCCACAAGCACGTCGGGCGTCACCGGGTCGAACCGCGACATCGCCGGGACGATCCGGAACAGCACTTTCATCAGCGCCTGGTTTGGCGGGGGGTGCGGCTCCTGGCCAGAGATGACGGGCATGTCGCCGGAGTGCGCCAGCACGCTCGCCCCCGTCTGCTGCTTCAGCAGTGCCGCGCTACCGACGTGATCGACGTGGTAGTGGGTGAGCAAGATGCGGGTCACGTCCGCGGGCGAATGGCCTAGCCCCCCGACATAGTCCAGGATGCGAGAAGCGCTGCCCGGCATCCCGGTATCGACGAGCGTGAGCGTCTCCCCGACCAGCAGGTACGCATTACCGGCCATCGTGCTCGGCAGTTGATGCACGTTCGGAATGATTTCCACGGTGGTTCTCCTGCTCTCAGCCCTCGGCGAAGAACGCTATCCCTGGCACCCCGGAACCAGAACTCAAGCCCATCACCGGCATGAACGTCATAGTCATCACTTCCACGCAGTTGGATTACGCCTCGACCCCTTGCGCAGTACCTGGGCTTGTGCGAAAGCGGCACCGTGCCCCACGGCGAAGTGGACCGGATGGCGGCCAGACGCTTCGCGCGAGCTCAGTCGTACCAGTGCGGGTCTATGCGCTCCACCTCGTGAGCCTCCTCGATCGGCGCGAACGCCTCAAACGGGGCGAGAGCCGACCGCACAGAATCCAGGTCCGGCGCTTCCCACTCGCAGATCATCCGGCTCGTGTCGGCCACCCACCAGGAGTTGAGCCACTGCAGTCCCGGCGGGAGGGACGCCGCCAGTTGCCTGAGCCCTCCCACAGCCTGGTCCTGGGTCTCGACGAGCACCTTATGGATCAGTATGAATCTGGCCATGCAGACCTCTCCTTTCCCTACGCGGTCTCGCGGCGCCCACGCCCATCGCCCCGGCGACGAGGTGACGATAGCACCTATCGCGCCCCTCCGGCGGGAGCCAGCCCCCGGCAGAACGATCATCCCGCGGCGGGGCGTTCGACGGCCCGGCTCTGCCAGGCCGCCCCGAGGAACAGCACCCCGGGGATCGCCAGCACAATGAACACCCAACCTGTGATGATCCTACCAGTGTGCAGATAGTGAACCAGGAAGAAGCAAGCCAGGCCGCCCAGCACAAACGTACCGCCGATGCCCTCTCGCCACCACCCGACGACGAGCCCGGATAGCGAAACGACGAATGCGCACATCATCAGGGTCTCGCGCGCGGTCAATGGCTGATACGTAGTCGAGCCGATGACCTCGCCGACAGCAATCGTGACCACGAGCAGTAGCAAGAGCAGGCCCAGCACGCGGGCGATCCAGCGAGGGATCAGAACTGAGAGGCGTCTTCGAGCGACAGTCACGCGGAAGACCTCCGGGACGACCTGCCGACACTCAGCGCGGCGCTCGAGTGCGCCACGGCCGGGGCCTCCAACTGGTGCTGGGGGCGCTAGGGGTCAGCAATGCGGGCACGGCCATTGTAGGCCGAACGCGCGCCGGGTGCAAGACGCGCCTGGCACACGCGACGGCCAGCCGCGCCCCTGCCACAGGCCAGCCACCCCGCCAGGCCAACCCAGTCGCACGTAGGGGTGCGCGACCGTCCGCGGTCGGCGCAGGCCCCTCGCAATTGGGAGCGCCTGCCTTGCGATGCCACACCCGCTTGCGTTCTGTGCTCCGGGCAAGTCGGCTAGCTGCGCCCCTACCAAAGGCTGGCCACCCTTGCCGCACGGACGTTGCCGCGCGTTGGGCCGCAGCAGTTCCTCGCACCGCGGAATCCGTCCCAGTTGGCAGCCACCTCTCGCCCAGCCATAGCACCTGGCACGGGACAGCAAGCTGCGCCCCTCCCACGGCCCACCCGCCCTCGCCGGGCCAACCCAGTCGCACGTAGGGGCGCGCGACCGTCCGCGGTCGGCGGCGTAGCAGAGGCAGCGCGCTCACGCGCCAGTGGCTCCCTCGTGCCACCCTTCGCCTGCACGGTAGACGAAGATCTGGCTGCGCTCGTCGACGGCGATGGGCGTCCAGCCGTCGAACGTGAACGAGTAGGACAC
>JAUVSX010000202.1 GCA_030596915.1 Chloroflexota bacterium
CCAGGGCCTCGTCCTTCAGCGCTTCGAGCAGGCGCAGAAGTGTCATCACGCCCGCGCGGTCGTCGAATGTCCAGGCCGCGACCAGAGGATCGGCTGGGTCCCCGAAGACGTAGGGGCCGCGGAACGCGCGCACGGGCACCGCGGTGGACCCGACGCGCACACCGGCTCCCGCCAACTGCTCTTGGGAAAGACCGGTGATGATGCGTACGTCGCTCCAGCCGACCTGCTGCTGCCCGGCGTCCTTCGTATGGGTGGAACCCATGGAGAGGATTCCCAGGACAGGCTCCCCGTCGCCCACGATCTCAACGGGCCCCTCGCCAATCTTGTAGGGGTGAAGGCCGCCCGAGCGGCGCACGCGCAGAGCCCCGTCCGGATCGATCCGGGTGACGGTTACGGCCAGCTCGTCCATATGGGCCGCGAACGCTGCCGGAGAGGCCGTTCTCTCACTCCCCTCAATTCTGACCAGGACGTTTCCGGCTGGGTCAGTTTCGCTGGTGTAGCCCATCCGCTCAAGATGCTCGCTTATGAGTGCGGCGAGGCGCTCCTCGCGTCCTGATGGCGACGGGACAGAGAGCAATTCGTCCAGTAGTTTCAACGCTGGATGGTGCATCGCAGAATCGTTCATGATAACTCCTTTCTTCGCGCGGGTCTGCGACCGGCCTCGGCTCCGGAGCCGAGCGTCACCGCTCGCGCTTGATCGCGATCAATGTGATATCGTCGAACTGGGCCTCGGTCCCCACGAATCGCTGCAACCGAGCTAAGACTGTTCATCGACCATGTGCTGTGCCGATTCTTCCGAGCTGTCGTGGGCGACTCTCAGAAGCGCATCGCTGCCGAATCGCTCCTGGCCGGGGTTGTACGCACGGTGTAGCCCAGCTCTTCGTGGAGGAAGCGGAGAAGCGGTGGCAGCTCCTTAACCATACGGGTCTCTCCTTCTTGCCCCCTGGACCGCATCTGTGGGGGGATGGGCATCGGGTCTCACCGAGTCGTGCCGAGCCCCGAGTTTCTTGTTCTCTTCGTCGGGCGATTATAGCATGCAACGGATTTCCGTGTCCAACACGCCGCGGAGATCGGACCAGCACGCGTGCCGGGGGTGTGTTACAGCTTGGGGGGCGATCGGGTGCATTTCAGGGACCGGGCGGCGCAGGGTCATTGCGTGGCGGAGGATCACCCGGTCGCGCTGAGCGCTGGCCCAAGGACTGAGATGCACCCGGATGGCGTGGCCCACTTGACAACTCGAACATTTGTTCGTATCATGGTGGACGAGTGAGCATTGCCATGGAAACGATCGAGAAGCTCAAGTTGCTGGGTCCTGCCACCTGTTACGAGCCGGCCGAGGAGGTTGTCGATACCCGGCGGTCGGTGCCACGACGCGACGATGACCTGTCTGGAGCCATCCACAATGCTGTCATGCCCGGCGGCAAACGCATTGCCTTGCTCAAGACACTGCTCACCTCTGTGTGTGAGCGGGACTGCGCTTACTGTGCCTTCAGGAAGGGGCGCGACTTTCGGCGCGCTACTTTCAGCCCCGACGAACTCGCGGGTTTCTTCGTGAAGCTGCACCGAAAAGGCATCGCCCAAGGGATCTTTCTCAGCTCGGGAATCGCGGGCGGCGGGCCTCGAGTGCAGGATCGCCTCATCGCTACGGCGGAGATCCTGCGGCGGCGGCACGGGTTTCGAGGCTACATACACCTTAAGATCATGCCCGGCGCGGAGCGGGACCAGGTCGTCGCGGCGATGCGGCTTGCCGACCGCGTGTCGGTGAACCTGGAGGCGCCCAACCCTGAGCGTCTCAGGACGCTCGCGCCCCACAAGGCATTCGTTGAAGAGCTGCTCAAGCGGCTGCGCTGGGTCGATGAGATACGGAAAGGTGCGCCCGGGCGCTGGCCCAGCTCGACGACACAGTTCGTCGTCGGTGCGGTTGACGAGACCGACGTGGAGTTGCTGACGACGACCGAGTTCCTGCATCGCCAGGCTGGTCTGGCCAGAGCCTACTTCAGCAGTTTCACACCCGTTGCTGACACTCCCCTCGAGGGCCGGCCTCCCAGCCCTCCCCTGCGTGAGCACAGGCTGTACCAGTCCTCCTTTCTGCTCCGAGACTACGGTTTTGGCCTGGAGGAGCTTCCGTTCGGCACTGGGGGCAACCTCCCGTTGGATACCGACCCCAAACTAGCCTGGGCTCACAGCCATCTCGCGCACTCGCCTGTTGAGCTCAACCAGGCGTCTCGGCGTAGTTTACTGCGCGTGCCGGGGATCGGACCGCTGAGTGCCAACAAGATACTGCGTGAACGCCGACGAGGCCACCTCCACGACCTTTCCGATCTCCGGAGACTTGGAATCGCCGCTCAGAGGGCTGCCCCTTTCGTTCTGCTCGACGGCCGTCGCCCCCCGCGGCAGCTCGGCCTTTGGCCGACCTAGCGGGAGCCGGCAATTCGATCTATCATTGCCAGAACCGCGGCCGTCAGACCTATGCATTCCGATCCTCAATCCCGATTCATCGGCGCGCAGATCGAAGCGTACCATGACCGGACCCCTGCGTTCTTGAAACGCCCGGGGGCGCCGGACGGTTTCACCTGGGAGGGGCGGACCTACCGAGTGGTCGAGGTCTTGAAGGCGTGGCACGATTATTCCCGGCGGGGCCGGATGGCTCAGAACATGCGCAAGTCTCACCTGAAGGCAGCTAGCCGACGCGGCTCCTGGGGAGTGGGGAGAGACTACTATCGCGTGCTTACTGCCTCCGGGGAGCGGTTTGAACTCTACTACGACCGCGCGCCCAAGGGCGCCGCTCGCCCAGAGGGAGCATGGTTCCTCTTTCGACAGCTCTTCACGGCGGAGCCTCCAACGTGATTGCGGCCACCGGGCGCGAGATCCGGCGCCTGCGCGAGTGGAACTACCACCGCCTGCCCGAGCGGCGAATCAAGACCGTGGAGGAGGCCCGGGTCTACGTGGATGAGATGGGCTTCTGCTTCTTCTGGCCGATCAAGGATATCGAGCTCCCAAGTCTCTTCCACGCTATCGCCGGCCGCGTGCGCCCGGTTCCGATGAAGCACGACGATGCTGACCTGAGCAAGTGCTGGGGCTGGAAAGACGCTGCGCTGGACAAGAAGTGGTGGTACTATGGTAAGCTTCTGCGTCGCCGGGCCACGTTGGTTTCGCTGGGAATGCTGCCCTACTTCTACGCCTGCAGCGAGAACTACGGTGACCTCGACGATTATTTGCAGGAGTACGAGGATGGGCTGATGACCGCCGAGGCGAAGGCCGTCTACGAGGCGATTCTCGAGAACGGACCGCTCGATACAGTTCGCCTGCGGCGCGAGGCCCGTATGAGCGCCGAGAGCGCCAAGAGCCGGTTCGACCGGGCGCTGGTGGAGCTGCAGGTGGGGTTGAAGGTGATCCCTGTCGGGGTCGCTCGAGTCGGCGCGTGGAATTACGCCTTCAACTATGAGATTGTTCAACGGCACTTCCCCGAGTTGCCGGACCAAGCGAGGCACATCAAGCGTAGCGAGGCACGGCGCGCGCTGGTGCTGCGCTATCTGGACAACGTCGTAGCGGCCGACCGGAAGATGGTTGCCAAAGTGTTCCATGTCCTGCGCTGGACGCGTCGGGAGCTCAAGCGGACGATAGCTGCCCTACTGGAGCAAGGGGTGGTTCAGGAAGCGCAGGTAGCGGGAGAGGGTATGCTCCTGGTTTCGACGCGTACCCTGGGGCGCTAGAGACCGACTAACGCTGCTCAATCCAGTCCTGCTCGCAGCGAACCTCTCCGTCTCAGCTCACGTTTCTTCGTTCCTGTGGCGGAATTCGGTATGATGGTTGTGGCGGCATACGTGTCGGAATCGCGGTACGATCGGTCCCCTGGCGCTTGTGCGGATGAGGTTCTCAGAGTACGATTGACGCGTAGAGGGTTGGGGAGGTGATACTATGGAGGCTTTCGCAGTGAGCGCGGATGAGGTGCTTCGGCTCCTGCGCCAGCTGCCGCCGCGCGAGAGGCTGCGGGTGGTGGTCCAGGCGTTGCCCGGTCTGGAGCAGGACCTTCCTGCCACGTTGTCAGGTTCGGACTTTTGGGAAGGCGCTGACGTGCGGACGCTGGCTGCCCGCCAGGGTGTCCAGCCGGTAGATGATTTCGACGCGCTGTTGGGTGGTTGGCCAGACGGGGAATCGGTAGACGATTTCATAGTGGATCTGCGTGAGCGTCGACGTCAGGATACGGCAGAGGCAAGCACGTGAACTGTGTCGTCGTCGTTGACAACGACGTGGTGTCCTTTCTCTTCAAAGGCGACGTGCGTGCTGAAGCATACCGTCAGCACCTGCACGGCAAGACGTTGGCGGTCTCGTTCATGACTGTGGTCGAGCGGCACCAGTGGGCTTACGTACGCAACTGGGGGGAGCAACGGCTCGCGCGACATGAAGAGAGACTCCGTGGCTACGTGGTTGTGCCCTACGATCACGAGCTCTGCAAGGGGTGGGCGAGAATCTGTGCCGAGCGCCAGCGTGCAGGACGACCCATTTCGGTCCAGGACGGTTGGATCGCTGCCACCGCTGTGCGGCACGGATGCGCTTTGGTTGCTCACAACGGTGACGACTTCGCTGACATCTCCGGGCTGATGGTTGTTTCGGAGCCCTAGGTCCTGTCTGTTGAGCGACCAATAGTCCGCGCCAATGCACGGGGTTTGCGATGACCCGTAGGAAGCGCCGCCACACACCGGAATGGCAGTGGCAGCGGGAACAGGAACTGACCGGCGCCTACTACGACTTCCGTTGGCGCGAAGTGCTCGATCCGCTCCACGAGCAGCTCGTGCGCTGGAAGGCCGGAGAGCTCGCACACGACGACGCGGATCAGGCCATTCACGAGACGCACCAGCAGAACCAGAGGGTGTACAGGTTCTTCACTCAAAGCCGCCACCTACTGGTGCGCGAGATCCAGTGGGACCGGGAGTGGTTCGAGCCTTGGGCCGCAGATCACTCTCCACCCCCTGGTACCAAGTTAGTGCCTATGCTCGGCCGGCCGCCATTCGCCGCGCCACGTGGCAGGGAGTCCGATGACGAAACGCCCTAAGCGCAAGCGCGTCAGACGAAGGCCCAACCGCTCTGGGCGCAGCGAGCCGAGCAATCTTGGTACTGGCTTCCCGAGCGCCCCCACGTCCTTCCGGTGCCAACGGGTCGACCGTCAGACCCGGGACATGGTGCGCGAAGGCACTTCTCGGGTGACGCCTCGCGACCAGGCCCGTAGCGAACAGACGGTCAAGCGAATCAGGGATACCAGGACACCGGAGGAAACCCTGGACTTGGTGGGATCCGCGAGAGGTCCGGCGAGGACAGCCTGGGAGGACCGAATGCGCGGGTTCGGCCCTCAAGTGGTGCCGATGATCTCGGAGCGACTGAAGACCGCCAGGTACGTGCGGCCCAGGACTGACCAGGACTCGACGATCGAGGGACTCATCGGGGAGTTGCGCTGGAGAGGCGACGCCGGCGCCCAGGTGTTGATGGAACGCTTCAACGACCTCAATAGCTATGGTCGTGGCCTAGCTTGTGTGATCCTCGGCCTGTTGGGGGCGCAAGCCAGCGCTGACCTGATGTGGTCGTTCTATCAAAGAGCCGTGCGCAACCCGCGCGAGTCGTACTTCGTCGGCGCCCTCTGGGGGTTGATCGACCTCAAGGATGAGCGCGTCGTTGGTGCACTGACCGGCCTGTTGTCGGGGGAGCGCACGTTCCCCGAGCTGTTTGGGTTCCTGGCGTTGGCTGGTGACGCCAGCTCTGTTCTTCCACTCTTGGCGGCGTCCGCCACGCCTCCCGCAGTGGATCAGATGCCCGCGTCCATGTCGTTGGCGGCCGTCGCACATCGGATTGGCCGAGATGCTCTGCTGGCCGAGTTCGCAAAGGTCTTGGGCCTGGCGTCCTCAGGGGATGCCCAGGAGGACCTTGTCGACACACTGCTCGCCTCACCAGCAAGCGTGTATGAGGAGTACTTTGCGCTCTTCTACCGCGGGCTCACGTTCGATGATATGGAGGTCGCGTTGTCCTCAGCGGCGCTCCAAGGATGGCCCTTGCTCGCCACGACGGAGTAGGTCCCCACAGGCGAGAACCCTCATCACGCAGATTCCGGAAAGCCGGAGAATCGCCTAGCTGGGGCGACCGCCTCTGTAGCCCCTGCAGCGGCCACGCGCAGCTCGCTGCAGATAGCTCCGCCCGATTCGGGCC